>NZ_JAAKEH010000006.1:0-101278 GCF_011039095.1 Desulfovibrio sp. ZJ200
AAGTCCGGTCTTGTGTTTGATGACGCTTTGGTTGAAACTTTGCATCGGGAACTCCTTGGGCATGACGCCCGGTTGATGGGTTGCTTACACTTCCATCAAAACGGAGTTCCCTTTCCTTTTCAAGGGGGTACTGTCAGATCAAGTCGAAACTAGAGCAAATAAAAAGGGCTTGTGTTTCAAGCCCTCCTTTATGGGGTTTTCCCCCTATTTTAGTGTTTCTGTACGGGCTTCGTCCTCCTGCGCAACCATTCAATCATATCATCTTTTTTATATACCACTTTTTGGCCTATACGGGCACGCCGGGGGCCTTTGCCCAGAGAGTCGAGATTCGCAAGATAATTCGGAGAAATCAATGTCCCGAAGTACTTACCCATGTCCTTGCGTGTAAGCAGCGACGGCAGGTCACGGACGAGAGCTTCAAAAAAGTCTTCGGGCATTGTTTACGCCGCCTCCACTTCAACGCCAAAGATGGATTCAACCTCTCTCGCCATATCCGCCTCCAAGGTATCTGGTTGTGGTTCTTCGCGGCGGAGAGATGAATTTTTTGCCCCGGCGCGTTGGATCAGAATGCACTCTCCATCAAACAGGATGGATATTGGCGTTCCCGCGGCAAATATCTCTGCCGCACCCATTGCCATCAGTCGGTCTGCCGTAACCATGATTCCGCTTTTGCCTACCTTGTTAGTCCTGTCTGCTTTCTCGTGCGGGATGTCATAGTACGTCCTGTCAAGGTCGTTCAGCTTGTGGCGCAGGGTCTCGAAACCCTGTAGGCTAATGGCCAGTATCGTGCAGATGTCTTCACGGGAACGGCCATGCTTTGCCAGCTCTCTCAACTGGTTGATTTTTTTCGACACGTCCTTCATCGTATTCCGCTTCTTCCTGGGGGGTTGCTGGGATGAGATCTCGTGTTCAGCCATTGAAGTCTCCTCATGGAGTGCGTTGTAGGTTGTTTCGTTGTTTCCGTTCATTGTTTCTTTCTCCTTGGCTTGTGGGTTTGGGGTGGTTTTCGGGGATTCCTCCCGCGTACTTCTCGTGGATGACTCGACTCCTTCCGGCGCTGGTACTGTTCCCCTTGACGCCATTATCCGTGTTTCATCTGTCATTTTTTCTCCTTGCTCCGATTGGAGCCGTTGACGTTGCGGACAAACGCTGTCCGTGACTATAAGATAGGGATTCTCTTGCGAATTGGATATAGTCTTCATTTGCCCCAAATGAGAGGTAAACATTAAATAACTAGCTGAAAAATAAGATAATTAAAAGTTAGGTTCGGTTCTAACTTTTTTTCAGGGGTGGCCATACGGTCAGTCTGGCAGAGGTGCTGAACCCACCTTACCAACGCATCACTTCCCTTCACATTTCGGAGCAGGCAGGAGATGCAAGGAGACTATCATTATAACATACTAATATAGTTGTTAAAACTCGTCGATTCTGGGCTTCCCAAAAAAATACCCCCGCAAAACCCTGCGGGGGCAAAAATTCCAGCTCTTAGAGCATTTTCACTTTGAAAATGCTCTGCTGACGCGAAAGCGGCAGCCGCCGCAACGCGGCGTACATTCAGGCGAAAACCGCGTTTTTCGCCTGAATGCCACCTTTGACTTTCATAAAAAGTCAAAGGTAATCTGCTCTAGATGGCAAATATGAGCCATCTCAGGGGGAGGCTCATTTTTCATCACATTTGGTAACATGAGCGGTTTGCTGTTGAAAACGGCAACCGCTCTGGCGGCCGCGGGAGCGGACGCCCGCGCCGGCGGTAGCCGTTAGCAAGCTTTGCTTGCTTACGGATAGCGACAGCGGTTGCGTTGGCTGGCTGTCGCAGTAACCAGTTGCTGTCTTCATCCGTAGCTTCCTTCGTCGCAACGGCTGAAGCAATGAGCCTGAAAACCACGCTTTTCAGGCGCTTGTCCCGCTTGCGGGGAAATGATGGCAGCGCCGCTTTTGAAATTGAATAATTTCAAAAGCAAAATGCTCATGTGACAGGGAAGGGAGAAAGGCAGCCCGTGAGTTCATTCCGCCTGCCTGTATAACAACTTTCACACTTCGTAACGAAAAAATGTGGGGCCATAGTGGGGCCAAACCCGTGCAGCAATAAGAAAGGGGTTACGGCTTTCACCGTAACCCCTTGAAATCTCTGGTGGAGCTGGACAGAATTGAACTGACGGCCTCTTGAATGCCATTCAAGCGCTCTCCCAACTGAGCTACAGCCCCACGGCAGAAGGCATATTGCCCAAAAGGGCTTTGTCTGTCAAGATTCTTTTTGCAAATTTTCTGTGGCAGCGCGGCTCAATCCGCTGCCAGGCGTGCGTGGTTGGCGGCTTCTCCGCAAAACACAGGGCGGGCGTTTTTTGCCGGTGCCCTTGCAGGGGCGCGGCCCGCGGGTTTTCTCCGGTGCGCCCTGCCTCTGCTCAGCGGTTTTGCCCGGCCAGTTCCGAGAGCAGCTCGCCGGTACGGTTCAGGGCGTCGGCCAACACTTCGTCCGCCACGGCATAGGAGAGGCGGATGCAATTGTCATCGCCGAAGGCCGCGCCCGGCACCAGGGCCACATGCCCCTTGTCCAGCAGCCAGGTGCACAGCTCCGTGGAATTGTTCACCGCGCCGCCGTAACACTTGCGCACATCCACAAAGAGGTAGAAAGCCCCGTCCGGCTTGGGACAGACCGCCCAGGGCCAGTCGCCGATGATCTGCATGGCCAGATCGCGGCGGCGCATGAAAGCCGCGCGCATCTCCGCAATACAATCCTGCGGCCCTTCCAGGGCAGCCACGGCTGCCTTCTGGGCGATGGAGCAGATGCTCGACGTGCTGTGCCCCTGCATGGCGGAAATCTTTTTGATCAGATCCGGGTGCGCGGCCAGAAAGCCCACGCGCCAGCCTGTCATGGCGTAGCTCTTGGAAAGGCCGTTGAGCACGGCCACCAGCTCCGGGCAATGCTCGAACCAGGTGATGGCTGAGGTCATCTGCGCTGGAGGAAAAACGAGCTGCTCGTAAAGCTCGTCGGCAAGCACAAAAATGCCGCGCGCCAGAGCCCAGCGCATGATCCGGGTGAATTCGCTGTCGGTGTAAACCGCGCCCGTGGGATTGCCGGGCGAATTGAGGATCAGCAGCCTGGTCCTGTCGGTGGTCCGCTCCTCAAGCATGAGGGGGGTCACCTTGAAATTGCGTTCCGGCCCGGCATGCACGGTCACGGGCACCCCTCCCGCGAGCTCCACCATGTCCGGATAGCTCAGCCAGTAGGGCGCGGGGATCAGCACTTCGTCGCCCGGATTGAGCGTGGCCTGCAGAAAGTTGTACAGGCAATGCTTGCCGCCTGCGCCGATGATGATTGATTCCGCGGGCACGGGCACGCCGTAGGCCCGCTCGAAATGCCTGCCTGCGGCTTTGCGCAGCTCGGGGATGCCGGGCACTGCGGTATAGCGGCAGAAATTGGCGTCAATGGCGGCTTTGGCCGCCTCGCAAATGTGCCTGGGCGTGGGGAAATCCGGTTCGCCCACGGCCAGGCTGGTCACCTCCACGCCCTGCGCTCTGAGCTCCAGGGCCCGGCTGTTGACACTGAGAGTCAGAGAAGGTTTGATGCTGCGCAAGCGTTCGGAAATCTGCATGGAGGGCTCCTTCACGTTGAGATGTGCGGACGCGGCGATACGGGACGGATTGACGCGCAACATTTTTAGCAGGTTCGGCGCGGGGTGTAAATGCGCAGGATCTGAGCCCAGGGCTGACGCATCTTATGCGGCAGCCCTGGCGGCGATGCGACAGCATCGCCCGAAGCCGCAGGCGTGGCGGGAGCAAAGTGCGGCTGTGCCGCCGAAGCGGCTCTGGCCGCCTTAGAGCATTTTCACTTTGAAAATGCTCTGCTGACGCGAAAGCGGCAGCCGCCGCAACGCGGCGTACATTCAGGCGAAAACCGCGTTTTTCGCCTGAATGCCACCTTTGACTTTTATAAAAAGTCAAAGGTAATCTGCTCTATTGGAATCATCGCAAAACTCCCGGGGTGCACTATGAGGCAGGTCTGTCTTGAATCCGGGCGGCAAAGCCCCGGCAGGCAACGGCCCGCCGGTCCGCTGCTGTCTTTTCCGCCTGACTGCGTCGTCGGGCGCTTTGTGCAGCGGCGCAAGCGCTTCAGCGTGGAATTGCGCCTGAACGGCGAGCAGCTCTGGGTGCACAGCAATAATTCCGGCAGCATGCTCGGCCTGACCCGGCCCGGCGCATTGGTGCTGGCTTCACCGGCCGCCAATCCGGCCCGCAAGCTCAAGTACACCCAGGAATGCGTCTGGCTGGCGGAGACCGCCACGCCGCAGGCGCAGGCCCTGGACCCGGAGCCGCGGTCTTTGGCCCGTAGCGGCGAGGGGCAGACGACCGGACCACGAGGCCGCGGCTTTTGGGTAGGAGTGAACACCAGCGTGCCCAACCGCATGCTGGAAGCGGCTTTTGCGGCCGGGCGGCTCGCCTTTGCCGCCGGGTATACGCGGCTTGCGCGCGAGGCCGGACGCGGGCAAAGCCGCCTGGACGCCTGCCTGAGCGGGCCGGGCTTGCCCTTGCTCTGGGTGGAGTGTAAAAACGTGACTATGGTTGAAGACGACGCGGCCTGCTTCCCGGACGCGGCCAGCGAGCGGGGGCAAAAGCATTTGCGCGAGCTCATGGATATTGTGGCGCAAGGGGAGCGCGCGGCCATGTTCTACCTGGTGCAGCGCCCGGACGGGCAGTGCTTTGCGCCCGCGGACTTCATTGATCCGGCCTATGCCGCGCTGTTTTACGAGGCTGCGGCCGCCGGGGTGGAGATGTACGCTTACCGGGCCGAGGTCAGTCGGCGCGGCATTGAACTGGGCGGGCTGTTGCCGGTACGCGGGCAGTAGCGCCAAGGCCCGGCGCGTGCGGGGCGCTGTTGCGTACAGCACATTCGTTTTGGCCCTTCAGGGCTGCCGCCCAGAGCGTTTAGCTCATTTCATGAGCAAAATGCTCTAGAGCAGATTACCTTTGACTTTTTATGAAAGTCAAAGGTGGCATTCAGGCGAAAAACGCGGTTTTCGCCTGAATGTACGCCGCGTTGCGGCGGCTGCCGCTTTCGCGTCAGTAGAGCATTTTCAAAGTGAAAATGCTCTAAACAGTCGCAATCCGTATGGTTCGAAGACTTGCCTGCGCCTGGCGCGCGTCCTTCGGATAGCAGCTGCCGCACGCAACGGTCTGGCAAAAAGGCAGGCAGTCGCCTGCTTCAGGCCAGAGGTGCGTTGAAACTGCGTCCAAAAGCCGCTGTACGGCAAAGGCTGAAGCGCGGGGAAGGGCATTTTTCCGGGGCACGCGCGGCGTGCCCGCCGCGGCAAAAGCACGGCGCATATCTTCACTCTGAAACCACCGGCCTCGTTTCCGGCGGCCAGTCTGACGGCGGAGCATTCCCGCGCCTCCACACAGGAATGCGCGGGAATGTCCCCGGCCCTTGCATGCGCCCTTGCGCTCGGGACAAAAAAGGGCGCGTGTGCAAGGACATTGGAAAGGCCTCAGGCGCTTTCGCAGAGTCTGGTCATGACGAATTCACGGTGGCCCAGAGCCTCGGCGCTGGGTTTACGACCGTTGCAGGTGCGGATCATCATCTCCCGCAGCTTGTCGCCTGCCGCGTTGAGATCGTACTCACGCTGCAAGAGGCCGGTCACAGCCACGTCGATTGACGTTGCCCTGGCCTGTGGGGAAGAAGTGCACCACAAAGCCCGAGGCCGCCGCCTTTTTCGTGCACAACAAAATCAACGCCTGTGTGTCCTCCAAGAGGGTTGCGCATGCTCCCGGCCGTTACGCATGCGCTGTTTGGGAGATATCCGCCTGGGCCGGCAGGCATAAATTTTTGCCTACAGCACGCCGAGTTTGGCGTAGATGCCGGGCAGTTTTTCCTTGATCTTCTCGTTGATCTGCTCATAGAGATGCGTGCCGTGGCTGTCCATGGCCACGGTCAGCGGCCCGAAGTTCTTCACCCGGAAGCGATAAAGGGCCTCGGGATGCAGCTCTTCGAAGTAGACCTGCTCCACTTCCTCGATTTGTTCGGTTTCCAGGGCCGCCGTGCCGCCCACAATGGCCAGGTAGACAGCCCCGTATTTTTTCATGGCTTCCAGGCTGTCCTGATACAGGCCGCCCTTGCCGATGATGGCCCGCACGCCGTATTGGCCGATGAGCCCGGGCGTGAAGCGCTCCATGCGCGTGCTGGTGGTGGTGCCCACGCAGATTTTTTCCCATTTGTCGCCCACTTTTCGCAGGCTGGGCGCAGTGTGGATGCAGGGCATGCCCGCGAGGCTCACCGGCGGGGGATTGTTGTGGTCAAAAATGTGGATCTGGGTCAGATCCCGGATGCCGAACAGCGGGCCGTCAAAGTAGACGATGTCCCCGGCATGCAGCCCGCGGATGACCTCTTCGGAAAAAGGCGACGTGAGGTGATGAATTTTGCTCATGATTGCCTCCTTAATATCCGTAGGACACCTGACCGGCGGGCGTGACCACGGCGCGGGCCCGGCGGGCGGGCCAGCATTGGGTGTTTACGGCCACGGGATTCTGGGTGATGTGGGTGTAGGCGCTCTCAATATGCACGGCCAGACAGGACACATCGCCGCCCAGGCCCATGGGTCCCCGGCCCGTGGCGTTAATGGCCTCTTCCAGTTCCTCTTCCATTGCGGCCAGCATGGGGTCAGGATTGCGTTGGCCCACGGGTCTGGCAATGGCGTCCTTGGCCAGCTTCATGACCAGATCGGCCGTGCCGCCCAGGCCCACGCCGATGATACCCGGAGGGCAGGGATTGGCGCCGCTTTCAATGACCGCATCCAAAATAAACTTCTTCACGGCCTTGATGCCGTGCTGCGGGTAGAACATTTTCATCTGGCTCATATTTTCCGAGCCTGAGCCCTTGGGGATCATGAGTATGTTCAGGTCCGCGCTTTCCCCGTCAAAGTCGAAGTAGGTCACGGGCAGGCCCGGCCCTACCGAGGTCTGCGGATTGATCCTGGTGATGGTGTGTGTGGAACTGCTGCGGAAGGGGAATTCCTGCGTGGCGCGTTTGGCCCCTTCGTACAGGGCGGCTTTGATCTTCGCCCCGTTCCAGGGATGAGCCGAGCCGATGCGCACCTTGTAGATGGGCAGGCCGGTATCCTGGCAGAGCAGGGTTTTTTTACGGTCCGCGACCTCAATGGCCTTGAACATGGCCTCGAAAACACTGCGTGCAGCGGGCTGGGTTTCCCTGTCGTAGGCCTTTTTCAAGGCCGCGCGCACATCGGGCGGCAGGTCGCAGAGCGCCTTGATGTAAAGCTGCTTGGCCGCTTCTTCCACAATGGCATAATCAAAGGTATCCATACAGAATCCTCCTTAAGAGCCGGACGCGGCTGACGCGCCGGTCTCCGGTTGCCGCGCTTGCCCGGCTTTCGTTGTTCCGAGAATTGCGGACACGGGCTTTTCAACAGCCTTCACGCCCCTGAAATCCAGCGACAGCAAAAAGGCCGCCAGATCCTTGAGCTGCTCGGGCGTGAGGTCATACGCCGGCATGGTGGACGAGGAATAAACCTTGAGCGGATTTTTGATATAGTCCGCCAGATACTGTTCGCTTCTGCCCTTTCTGACTATGTTGCTCATGTCCGGCCCGGTACGGTGGCCGCCCTTGCCCATGATGTTGTGGCAGTAGGAGCATTCACGCTCGGCATAGAGAAACATGCCGCGCTGGGCCTGTTCGCTCATGGGCTTGTCGGGCAGCACGAGGAACTTGTTGTAGGGCGCGGCCTCGGAGTAGGCCATGAGCGTGAGATAGACGATGCAGATCATGAATGTGCTGGCCACGGCCAGGGAAACGGGCCTGTTGCCCACGCCCTTGAGTCTGCTTTCGCTGAAGAAGGGCACGCCGAAGAGCAGAAAGAGCCCGCCGCCGAAGAGGAAGAGACTGCCGATCATCTCCCAGGAACCGCTGAAGTAGGTCAGCAGCTGGAAGAGCCACATATAATACCATTCGGGGCGGGGCAGATAATCGGGAATGAACGTGCCCGCCCTGGCTTCCATATGCGGCGGCGCGTAATGCGCCAGCAGCACCAGGCCCGCGAAGATCAGCCCAAAAGCAAGGGTGGAGCGGTTAATATGCTCGGGATAGAAACGATAGGGCTTGCCGTCGGCGGGTGGCAGTATTTCGCCGGCCAGACGCTCGCGCGGATCCGAGATGTTGTGGATGCGGATCAGATAAATATGCACGGCCATGATCAGCAGCAGACAGACAGGCAGGATCAGGGTATGCACGGAATAGAAGCGCGAGAGCGTAAAGCCCGAGATGTCGTTGCCGCCCAGGATGAAACGGGTGATGTAATTGCCCACTCCGGGATACTGGTTGGGTATGTTGGCACCCACCACGGTGGCCCAGTATGCCTTCATGTCCCAGGGCAGCAGATAGCCGGTGAAGCCCAGGCCCAGGGTGATCAGAAAGAGGCAGACGCCCGTAATCCAGGTCAGCCGCCGGGGCGGGGCGTAGGAACCGTGCACATAGGTCACCATAAGGTGGCAGAAGACCAGCAGGACCATGAGGCCCGCGCCCCAGTGGTGCAGCCCGCGCAGGATTTTGCCCAGCGGCACGTCATTGCTGATGTACTGCACGGAATCCCAGGCCTTGTCCGGCGAGGGCACATAATAAAAGGCCAGAATCATGCCGGTTACTACCAGGAGCATGAAAGTCAGGGCGCAGAGAGTCCCCAGCACGGCGCTCCAGCCGGTGCGATCCGGCAGCCTTTTGTACAGGAAGGGCTTGAGATATTTGTCCCAGCCGATGTCACTTCGCAGGCTCATTAGACCACCTCCACCTTAAGAATGCCGTTTTCCAGCTTCCAGGGCAGACGGGCCAGGGGCGACGGCGGCGGCCCGGCAATGACCTTGCCGTCCCTGTCAAAGGCTCCGCCGTGGCAAGCGCATTTGAAGCGCTGGGAAAGCTCGTCCCAGCTCACGGCGCAGCCCAGATGCGGGCAGCTGCTGCTGAAGCAGATGAAGTCCTGTTCCGAATCGCGGCGCACCAGCACCGGCACTTCTATGTTTTCGGAGTGAAAGGCCTGGCTGCGTTTGTAATGCAGGGTCACGCTGGTGATGCCGCCTATGGGGAAATCCTTTTCCGAACCCGCGCCTACCCATTGGTGAGGCTGATTCGCCAGGGTTGGACCCACAGAGCTGACGCCCAGGATGGCGCCCAGGGAAATCACGATCCCCGCGCCCATCAGACCGCCGGCGCTTTTGAGGAAGGAGCGGCGGGACGCGTCGGAGACATGGCAGGCCCCAAGATCCACGCCTGCCGCGACCGGAGCCGCCTGAGCCCCTTTATCTGCCCCATGTTGTTCGCCAAGCTCTTTGGGATGCGGGGGCAGGGGCTTGACGGACTTGAGGTGCTTCAGGGCCATACGCTGAATGTATTTGATGGCCCGCGTACCGCTGATGGATTTGGGGCAGACTTCCGTACAGTTGAATTCGCTGCGGCAGTTGTAGCAGCTGTCCAGGGCTCTGGTCAGGCGGGCCTCGAAAAGCGCGTCGCGCTTGTCGGCCAGCAGGGTGAAGGCGCGGTTCAGGGCCGCCGGGCCGCAATAGCTATCGTGGCTGTCCACCATGGTGCAACTCGACACGCAGCAGCCGCAGGCGATGCAGTCCGTGGCCATGCCGATGTCCACCCGGAATTTGTCGTCCGGCTTGATGACGTAGGGTTCAGTGCGTTTTTCAAGGGGTTCGAAGAAGGGCAGGGCTTCTTCGTACTTGGCGAAAAACGGGCCCATGTCCACCACCAGATCCTTGATGACGGGGAAGTGATTCAGCGGGCGCAGAGTGATGTCCTGGCTGGCGGGCAGGTCACAGACGTTGGTTTTGCAGGCCAGACCCTCACGCCCGTTAATGACCATGCCGCACGAGCCGCACATGTTTACGCGGCAGGCAAAGCGGAAGGCAATGCTCGGATCCTGTTCCTTCTGGATGCGCAACAACACGTCCAGAATGGTGGTGGTATCAGGATTGGGAATTTCCAGGGTGTAGCTCTGGAAGCTCCCTTCCCCGCCTTTTGCCGGGTCGTAGCGGAATATGCGTACCGTGCGCGTTGTACTTGCAGATTGCATGGCGTCCTCCGTTTAATAGATGGCAAACCAGGCAATCAGCGCGGCGATGCAGCCCAGACCCAGCGTCCAGGGCACCAGGCGACGCGCCGAGGTTATTTTGGCGAAGTTGAAATCAAGAAGAATGATGCGGATGCCCAGGGATGCGTGCAGGGTTACGGCCAGCAGCAGAAGAAACTGGACATAGGGTTTGTATGTGAAGCAGAGATGCAGGATCAGCAGTACGACGATGAAGACCGCGCTGACGCGTTGCAGCAGCCAGGCCCACATGCCCACATGTGCGCGTCCGCGCCGGTACGGATCAATTTCCCCCCACTGCATGGGCTTTCTGTAGTCGAGTTCAGGCGTATTCATCATTTCCCCCATTGTTTGCGTGTGCAACCTTACTTTTTGTGCTTCTGGCAGGCTTCAAGCGATTTGTGCTTGAAGACTACGTCCTTCTTTTCAAAGACCGGCAGTCCGTCGCTGCCGCGCTGCATGAAGGTGTTGAACAGGCCGTAGTCGTCCCGCTGCTCCGGGAAATCCTCGCGTGTGTGCGCACCGCGGGTTTCCTGCCTTTGCAGCGCCGAAACCGCAGCCATGACGGAAACGTCGATCATGTTCAGCGTGTCCAGATGGGTGTTGAAGAGCATGTTGTAGGCCCGGCCCCCGCTCACGGAGGCGTTTTCCACGTCCCGGCGCAGGCTGGCGAAGTCGTCGAGGGCTTCTTTCAGCGCGGATTCCTTGCGCACCACGCCCACCTTGACCCAGTTGGTTTCCTGGATTTCCCGGCGGTTGGCGAAAGGCGATGTGCCGCCCTTACGCGTGAACGGCGCACTGATGCGGGCTATGGCCTCTTGGGCCATGCCCGGCGCGGTATCCTTGATGCAGCGGTTTTCCGGCTTTGACAGCCATGCGGCAATGGATTTGCCGGCCTGGCGGCCGAAGACGCAGGATTCACCGATGCCGTTGCCACCCAGGCGGTTGGCCCCGTGCACGCCGCCTGCGTCCTCGCCGGCCACAAAGAGCTTGTCCAGAGAGGCCCGGCAGTTCACGTCGATGGCGGCCCCGCCCATGAAGAAGTGAGCCGAGGGCGACACGGGCACCATGCCGCGAGCCAGATCATATTTGAACTGGGCGCAGCGTTCGGCCATGCCGGGGAAGGTTTTAAGCACAAATTCCGCGCCGAGGTGGGCCGCGTCAATGCGCACGCCGCCTTCGGGACAGGCGCGCCCGGCCATCATTTCCAGGTAGGCGGAACGGCTCACCACGTCGCGGGTGGCGCGTTCAGCCACGTCCGGCGCGTATCTGAGCATGTAGCGCTCCCCCTCGCCGTTGTAGAGGTGGGCGCCCGCGCCGCGCAGACCCTCCTCCAGGAGAGCTCCGGCCACTACGCTGCCGGGGATGATCAGACCCGTGGGGTGGAACTGGATCATTTCCATATCGCGCATCGTCACTCCCGCCCGGTACAACATGGCGATGCCGTCCGCGGACTTTTCCGGGCCAGGGGCATGGAAGCGATATTGAGTGGGGCCGCCGCCGGTGGCCACCAGCGTGGCCGCGGCCTCCACGGTGATGAAGGCGCCGCTGCGCATATTATAGAGGAGTGCGCCGGTGACCGTGGTGCCCTCGGCGTCCAGCAGCAGTTCCACGGCGCGGGTTTCCTCCAGCACCGGGATCCGGCGTTTGAAAACCTGCTCGGTGGTGCGGCTGATGATTTCAATGCCCGTCAGGTCGCCTTTGTGCACAGTGCGGTCGAAACACTGGCCGGCAAAGGCCTTTTGATGGATGTGCCCATCCGGACGCCGATCAAAGAAGCAACCGCAGACGGTTTCCAGCTCCTTGATCGTGGGCGTGGCCTGCTCCACCAACGTCAGCGCCAGATCCTGATTGTTGATGTACTGGCCGCCCTTGAGCGTATCCATGAGGTGCTTTTCATGGGAATCGCCGGGGTCGAGCACCACGTTGAAACCGCCCTGAACCATGCGGCTGCAACCGCCTTTACCCTTCAGCGCCTTGGTGGCGATGAGGATGTTCAGGTCCGGGTCGGCGTCATGGGCATAGATGGCCGCCAGCTGCGCCGCGGCGCCCATGCCCAGCACCAGTAAATCCACTTTGTAATCAGCATTCATAAGCCCTACCTCTGTAAAACATTACGGCAGTCGCGTTGCCTTGAATGAGCAAAGATGATGCCAGCCCGATGCCATAATATAATTTATTGATTTTTTTTGGTTTTTTGTAATTTTTGCCAACTCTTGAATCCCTCCTGACTAGATATGGGCAAATATTGCCCTTATTCAGGCAAAAATGTCCACAAACCTGCTTAAGGCAGGAAAGGCCAGACGCGCGGGATGATCAGCACAGAGAGGACAAATGCCACGATCTGCCAGAAGAAGCCGTAGCGCACATAGTCCATGAAGGTGTAGTTGCCGGGGCGCAGCACCAGGGTATTGGACGGCGTGGCGATGGGCGTCATGAAACAGGCCGCGGCGTTCATGGCGATGCCCATGACGAAAGGCAGGGGGCTGAGGTTCAGGCCCAGGGCAATGGGAATGACCAGGGGCACCATGATGGCCGTGGTGGCCGTATTGGACATGATATTGGTCAGCACGGCGGTAACGGCCAGGAGGACGCAGAAAAGAATGTAGGGATCGCTGAAATACCCCACAACGAAGTCGGCGATCAGTTGGGCCGCGCCGGACTTGTTCATGGCAAAGCTCATGGAAAGCATGCCCGCGAACAGCCAGACCGTGCTCCAGTCAATGCCTTCCTGAGCCTGCTTGAGCGTCATGCAGCGGGTCAGGATGCAAAGCATGGCTCCCAGCATGGCGGCGGAAGTCAGCGGGACCAGGCCCGTGGACATGCAGATGATGACAAGAAAGTAGATTCCGCCCGCAATCCACATGCGCACGCCGCCCTCGGGAACCTCTATGTCCTTGAGTTCGGCCACGTCCTCGCGTACCGGGGGGATCAAAAAGCGCGGGAACAGGGTGAAGAGAATAATGCCCACCACGGTCAGCGGCAGGCCGTACCAGGCGAACTCAAAGAAGGCGAACTGGCCGTATTCCGGCGCCATCTTGGCCAGGATGCCGTTGGCCACCATGGAGGGAGCCTGACCCACCAGCGATATGCAGCCCCCGAAGCTGGCCGCATAGGCCGTGGGCAGCAAGATGCGGGAGGGGGAAAGGTGCGCCTTGCGGGCAATGGAAATGATCATGGGCAGGGTGATGGCCGTCACGCCCGCATTGTTCAGAAAGGCTGACATGAAGGCGATGATGAGCATGGCAAAGGCCAGGAGGCGGGTTTCGCTGGCCCCGGCCCTGCTGATGACCCAGGACGCCACGCGCTGGGCGAAGCCCGTGGCAAAGGTGGCTTCGCCCAGCATGAACAGGCCCACAATGGTCAGGATGCTGGTGTCGCCGAAACTGACCCAGGCTTCCTTGACGGTGATGACTCCCAGAGTGGAAAGCGCGCAGGGCACCAGAATGGAAGTCACTGCCAGAGGAATCCATTCTGTGAAAAAGAGCACCGCGGCCACCAAAAGGACGCCGAATACAATGTACACATGCGTCATGTTGACCGCTTGCGGCGGCAAAGTGCCGGCCAGCGCCATCCTTGGAAGCAGAAACACAGCAAGGGCAAACAAAAGCATACAAAGTTTTTTCATGAGACTCCCCCATCATTGAAGGTTATGTCCCGAGCTGCCACGAATAGTGTGAAAGTAATACGGATATTGGATATGCGGGAATCAGATGCATAAGGTGATCGAAATGCATAGGATGAAGCAGAGAACAATTTTTCTGAACAGAACGTAGTCGCACTTCTTGTTGATAAGATTGCCGAAGTACGATCCAAGAAGAATCATGGGGATGGCAGGAAGTACCTGCAATAGAGAATTCAGGCTGATGATATCGATGTATACGTATGAAGCGGTCTTGTAGATATTGGTGACAAAGAAAAGGATTATGGTAGTGCCCACAAAAACGCGCCGGTCGCGCGCGGCCGTGATCAGATACAGCGACCAGACCAGTCCGCCGGCATGGGCCAGCACCGTGGAAAGGCCGCCGAGAAAGCCGTAGATATACGCGCCTGTATGTGTTGGATTCTCCTGGCTGGCGCAGCGCGCATTAAATCCGCCGAAGAGTTTTTTCAGCAGAATCGCCACGGGAAAGCGCGGCCAGAGCCGGCTGAGGGCGCAGAGCACGCCGAACAGCCCCACGCCTGTACGGAATATTTCCCCCGGAATCAGTGGCAGCAGCACAACCCCCAGAATCAGGCCGGGCAGGGCGGCGAGGAAAAGGCGCGCCAGATCGGCGCGCGGCAGCCATTGCTTCCAATAATAGCGCAAGCCGATGGCATCCGAGACCAGCATCAGGGGCGCGCCCAGGCCCAGGGCCACCTTGGCGGGAAAAGCCAGCGCCAGGGTGGGCAGCAGAAAAAGACCGGCACCCACGCCTACGCCGGTTTTAATGATTGCTGAAAAAAATCCTGCCAGAGCGATGATGACAATATCCGAAGAGATCATAACTTTACCAGGTGCTGTGATTGAATAATTTTGCGGATAAATGCGCAGTATATATTTATCTGCATAACTATATTAAATTGGCATATCTATTTTTTTAACAGAGTATGTATTCCTGCCGTAGTTTTACTGCAGATAGACATACATTATTAACAATGCTAGTATTTTTACACGCTTCAATACAGGCAAGATTTGTGCCAAACGAGATAGGTTTTTTAACCATCTGAATTTTTTATTGTTCCCTGTTTCACAATGTTTGTGCATTCAATGAGCTGCGCGGCTGGTGAACATTTTTGTCGGTATTTCAGCAAAAACTGCTCTTATGCGGGAAGAAAAGGGATCAGGCCTTTACCAACCGCTCTGACTTAATAGTTTTGCTGATAAATGCGCACCATATCTTTATCGTTATACCTATATTAAATTTGTATATCTATTTTTTAACAGATTATATATTTCTACCGCAGTTTTACTGCAGATAGACAGGCATTGTTAACAATGCTAGTATTTTTACATGCTTCAATACAGGCAAGGTTTGTGCCAAACGAAATCGGTTTTCTAACCGTCCGAATTTTTTATTGTTCCCTGTTTCACAATGTTTGCGCATTCAATGAACTGCGTGGCTGGTGAGCATTTTTGTCGGTATTTCAGCAAAAACTGCTCTTATGCGGGGAGAAAGTGTCATGTCGGATCGAAACGATGGCGTCAGTCTGGACAGCCCTCTGCCGGCCGTGGCCCAGGTCATCCGCCATTTGTCGCGTCTGGTGCCCGGAAAAATGGATCGCAACGCCTTTTTCCAGATCCTTTCCCGGCAATTGCGCGCCTTGTTTCACTACGATCGCTTCTGCATCTACCTCTATGATTCGGAGCGCGAGCTTCTGAATCTGTTCACCACCGCAGACGGCACGGTTGTGGAATTTTTTTCCAACACCCGCATTGTCAAAAATACTGTGGCGGGTCTGGCTATAGCCTCGCGCAAGCCTGTGGTGATTAATGACCTGTCCGCGCAGGATTTTGGGGACGCGCAACTGCCTCTGGCAACCGTGGGGCTCAACGCCACCATTGCTCTGCCCCTGATTCTGAATCGGGAAGTGATCGGCACGCTGCATGTCTCTTTTGTGCGGCAGCCCGAGCATGTGGTGGAAATTCTCAATTTTCTTCTGGAACTTTCGCCGATGCTGACCACGTTTTTATACGCGGTGCTGGTCGAAGAGCGAGCCGCCAATGCCCGCACTGCCAGGGAGCAGCCCGGCGCGGAAGACGGCACCGGCAACGTTGTGCTGGAAAACCGCCTGCTGGAAACCCGCGACATGGCCGGGGTCATGTCCGTGGCGCGCAAAGCGGCCCAACTGCAGATTCCCGTGCTGATCACCGGCGAGACCGGCACCGGCAAAAGCATGCTGGCCCGTTGGCTGCACCGGCACAGCCCCCGGCGGGCGGCCAACTTCGTCAAAGTGAATTGCCCTTCGCTGGCCCCGACCCTTTTTGAAAGCGAGATGTTCGGCTACGCCAAGGGCGCGTTTACCGGCGCGCACGCCAAGCGCATCGGCCGCATTGAAATGGCGCAGAAAGGCACCTTGTTTCTGGATGAAATAGGCGAGCTTTCGCCGGACATGCAGAGCAAGCTTTTGCAGGTCATGGAGGAAAGCTCTTTCGAGCGGGTGGGCGAGGCTGTGCCCGTAGGCGTCGACATCCGGGTGCTCTCGGCCACCAACATCGATCTGCCCCAAGCCCTGGCCCGCGGCCTTTTGCGGCGGGATCTCTTTTACCGGCTGGCCGCGGTGATTTTATCCATGCCTCCCTTGCGGCAGCGCAAAAACGACATCCCTTTGCTGGTAAATTATTTCACCACCCAGTTTTCGCGCCAGTGCGAACTGCGGCCGCCGCGTCTTTCCAAGGCCGTGCTGAACGAATTGTATTGCCATGACTGGCCCGGCAATCTCCGTGAGCTGCGCAATGTGATTACCAAGATTCTGCTGCATTCTCTGGACGCGCCGGTCACTGCGGATTTCGTGCGTGAGACCCTGCACGAATGGGACTGGACGCATGCGGGCAACGAGCCGGAAAGCGTGCTCCCGCCAGCCGCCCGGGCCGGGGAGACAGGGGGGGGGAATCCGTGGCCGGAACAGCCTGCGAAAAGCGAGAATGCCGTTACCCTGGTCAGTCTGGAAGAAAATGAGCGCAGGCATATTGCACAGGCCCTGCGCCTGACCGGAGGCCGCCTTTCAGGCCCGCGCGGGGCCGCGGCGCTGCTCGGCATCCCCCGCTCCACCCTGCAGCACCGCATGTGCAAGCTGGGGCTCAGACCGCTCTGACGTGGGGAGCGGGCCGTGGCAGCGCCATAATGCCAGGGGCTGTCTTTACCTTGCCTGCATTACGGATAACGGCAGCATCCGCAAGCCGTTTGGCGCTCCCCCGACCTGCTGGTCCGGGCAATGCTTTCGCGCACCGCCAGGGCAGGCTCTCTGTATCCGCCCTGTACATGCCTATCCCGTTCTTGAGTTTGTGCGCAATTCCACCTATAAGAAGAGCTTCTCCCAGAAGCGGCATGTCCCGGGCATGACCTGTTCCTGTGCCCGGCTTGCCCCGGTCCGACGAAAATGCGGCCGGATATGTACAAAGTTCCTGGGAAAATCTCGCATTCCGGAGTACGCATGCTCGATTATATCCGTTCCAATGCCCAGTCTTTCGGCGTCAAACTGGCGTTCGGCATCATTATTCTGGTGTTTGTGTTCTGGGGCGTGGGCAGCCTTACCGACAGGGGCGCAGTCAATGTGGTGGCCGTGGTCAATGGGGAGCCCATTCTTTTTCAGCAGTTTGAGCAGGCGTATCGCAATGCGGAAGAATCCATCCTGCGCAACAATCCCGGCGTGACCCGCGAGCAGCTCAAGGAACAGCATTTGGGCCGCCGTGTTTTGCAGGATCTTGTTCTGCAGGCGCTCACCGCGCAGGAGGCCCAACGCGCGGGCATTTCCGTGACGCCGCTGGAACTGCGGTATGCCGTGGGCCAAAACAAGGCTTTTCAGGATGCGCAGGGCCGCTTTGATCCCGAGGCGTACAAGCGCGTGCTGGCCGCGCAGCGCATCAGCCCTGCCCAGTACGAGCAGGACATCAGCAACAGCCTGCTGCGGGAAAAAATCTTCGCCCTGGTCACGGCCCCGGCCTGGGTGGACCCGTCCGAAGCCCGCAACCGGTATAACTTTTTGCGGGAAAAGCGCGTAGTGGACTATCTGTTCATTCCGGCCAGGGATTTCGCTGCCGGCTCCAAGCCCACGGAGCAGGAAGTAGCGGCCTATTATGAAAGCCACAAGCAGGAATTTGCCATCCCGCGCAAGGTGGACGTGGAGTATGTGGCAGTGAAGCCCGAGGCCCTGGTCAGGCCCGAGAGCATCAGCCGCGCGGCGGCCGAAAAATGGTACGCGGACAATAAAAATCGCTTTGAAGAGGTCGAGCAGGTCAAAACCGCGCACATTCTGGTGCCGTTACGCCAGGATGCGCCGGCCGATGAGGTGAAAAAGGCCGAGAAAGAGATGGCCGCCATTCAGGCCGAGCTTAAAAGCGGCAAGGATTTCGCGGCTGTTGCCGATGCCCGTAACAAAGCCAATGCCGCCGGTCCCGGCGGTGAGCTGGGCTGGATCGCGCGCGGCAAAACGGTCAAGCCCTATGAAGACGCGGCCTTTGCCCTTGCGCCCGGTCAGATTTCAGAGCCGGTGCGCAGCCCGTTCGGGCTGCATCTGATCAAGGTGGAAGCAAAGAAGCCCGCCGGTCTCAGGCCCTTCACGGAGGTGGAAACCGAGGTGCGCCAGGCGCTGGCCCAGGAACAGGGCGTGGATAAACTGCACGATGTGCTGGACAGCCTGATTGAAGACAATATTCTGGGCAAGGATCTGAGCGCCAGCGCGGCCCGCTTCGGCCTCGCGGCGCAGCGGACGGGCCTTGCGGATCAGGCCGGGCTGGAGAAAAAACTGAACCTTGCCCCCGAAGCCGCGGCCACGCTGATTGCCACGCCCGCGGGCGCGCCCGTGGATACCGCTCTTGAAGCCGGCGATCAATACCTGGTGGCCAAGGTCATCACCTCTGAACCGGCTTCTACCCGGCCGCTCGACGCGGTGAAGGAGACGATCACAGCCGCCCTGACTTCGGAAAAAGCCCTCAAGACGGCCATGGAAAATGCCGCGGCCCGCCGCAAGGAGCTTGCTGACGGCGAGTTGTCTGAGGCGCTCAAAAAGAGCTTGCATTGCAAGACCGCTCCGGCAATGGAGCGGGGCGGCGCGCTGGCGGATTTCGCCCCGGATGCGGCCCTGGCTGAAGCCGTGTTTGCCGCCCGGCCGGGAACCTGGCTGACTGCGGCTTTTGCCGTGAACGGCACGACCGGGGGCCCGGGCGCGCTGCTCGTTCGGGTGGACGCGGTGCAGCCGCCGGACGCCGCGGAATGGAGCACCGTGCAGGATCTGATGCTCAACGGCGTCACCCGTGAGCGGGTGGACGGCCTCTATCAGGCTTTTCTGCAGAATCTTGTTTCCAAAGCCAAAGTGGAAGTGGTCAATCAGGATGTGGTGGATCGCAAGGATATGTAGAGCGTTTTGCTCATGAAATGAGCTAAATGCTCCAGTGACGCGACCTTGATTTTTTTTCGCGTCAAAGGCTGAGAGCGGCATCAGCATCGGGATTTTGCCGCACGGTCAACGCGCTCTGTTCCAGGAGGAAATATGTGCGGAATTATCGGCTACGCGGGGCACCGCCCGGCAGTGCCTGTCGTGGTGGAGGGCCTGCGCCGCCTGGAATACCGCGGCTATGACTCGGCGGGCGCGGCTTTTCTCCGGCAGGGCGGACTGCGCGTGGTGCGGGCCGAGGGCAAACTGACGGCTCTGGAAGAAAAGCTCGCGCAGGAAGCCGCAATTACGGCCACCTGCGCTATGGGCCATACCCGCTGGGCCACGCACGGGGTTCCGGCCGAGCGCAACGCCCATCCGCATCTCTGCAATGACGGCTCCCTGGCCCTGGTGCATAACGGGATCATTGAAAACTACCAGGAAATCAAGGCGGAACTCAGGGCCAAAGGCTATGTCTTCCATTCCGAGACAGACACTGAGGTGTTGATCAACCTGATCGCCGAACGGCGCAAGAGCGAGCCGGATCTGCTGCACGCTTTTGCCGCGGCCCTGCGCGAAGCGCGCGGCGCGTATGCCGTCTGTCTGATGAGCCGCGACGAGCCGGAAAGCCTCTATGCCGCGCGCATGTCCGCGCCGCTGATTTTCGGCCTGGGCACGGGCGAGAATTTTGTGGCTTCGGATATCCCGGCTTTTCTGCCCTATACCCGTCAGGTGGTCTTTCTGGAGGACGGCGAGCTGGTGCGGGCCACGGCCACGGGCTATGACATACTGCGCCTTGCGGATTTGAGCCCGGTGGAGCATGCGGCGCAGACTATCCAATGGGATATGCAGGCCGCGCAAAAGGGCGGCTACCGGCATTTTATGCTCAAGGAGATTTTCGAGCAGCCGCGCGTGATTGCCGACGGGCTCACAGGGCGGATCAACGCCCCCGGCGGCCGCGTGCTCCTGCCTGAGCTGGATCGGCTCCCCGTGCCGCGCCGCCTGCATATTGTGGCCTGCGGCACATCTTTTCATTCCGGGCTCTGGGGACGACATTTGCTGGAGCATTGGGCCGGCGTGCCCACGCAGGTGGAAATCGCTTCGGAATTCCGCTATCGCGAGACCCTCTTGCTGGACAGGCAAGATATGGTGCTCGTGATCAGCCAGAGCGGCGAGACTGCCGACACCCTGGCGGCCCTGCGCATTGCGCGGGAGCAGGGCGTGACCGTGCTCGGGCTGTGCAATGTGGTGGGATCGTCCATCGCGCGCGAGGCCTCGGCCGTGATCTATACCCAGGCCGGGCCGGAAATCAGCGTGGCCTCCACAAAAGCCATGAGCAGCCAGATGCTGACGCTCTCGCTCATGGCCCTGTATTGGAGCGGCCGCAACACTACCCTGCCCGAAGATCGGCGCCGCGAGTTGATCGGACGGCTGGAATCTCTGCCCGCCCTGTTGCGCGACGCCCTGCCCGGCATGCACGAACGCGCGCGCGAGCTTTCGCGCAAGTACGCGCAGGCCCGCAACTTCTTTTACCTGGGCCGCGGGCATTGCTACCCCCTGGCCCTGGAGGGGGCGCTCAAGCTCAAGGAGCTTTCGTACATTCATGCCGAAGGTTCCGCAGCAGGCGAGATGAAGCACGGGCCCATTGCCATGATTGACCCGTCCTTTCCCACCTTTGCTCTGGCCCTGGACGACGCGCTTTTTCCCAAGGTGAAATCCAATATTGTGGAAGTGCAGGCCAGACAGGGCAAAGTCATTGCCCTGACCAACCAGGGGCTGGATCTGGCGGTGGATGATCCCTGGATTATCCCCGCGCTGCCTGCGCCCCTGGCCGCTTTTGTCGCACTGCCCGCGCTCCAGCTCTTCAGCTACGAAACCGCGGATTATCTGGGCAAAGACGTGGACCAGCCACGCAACCTGGCCAAGAGCGTGACAGTGGAATAGAGCGTTTTGCTTTTGAAATTGAATAATTTCAAAGGGATACTGCTTGAGCGGCGCACAGTGGCTGGGGGCCATGAGGAGTCGCAGGCAAAGGCGTCGGAGTCGTCTGCGTTTTTTGGAGGCTTGAGGCCAATCACTCTACTGCGGGGCGGCTGGGCACAGCAAGCCTGCAAAGATTCGTTTCAAGGCCGGAAGCGCTCAACGCGCGCCGGGGGCAGGTTGCGGAGGACCATGGCGCGTGTTTCCCGTGAACAACCGGCGCGGGCCAGAGTCGAGCGCCCCCACAGCGCGTAGGTAAACTGAATTATGCAGCCCTGCCCGGCAGTCACCTTGCGCATTTGCTCCACAATGGCGTTTTGGGCAGGCGCGGGCAGACTCAACAGCGGCAGGGAGGAAACGACCGCGCTCACCGGGCGATCCGGGGGCAGATAGTCGCCAAGGCGCGCGGCGTCGCCCTGGATGATGGCAAGCTCCGGGAAACGCGTGCGCAGCAAACGGCAGAACGCGGGCAGACGTTCAATAATGATCAGCCGTTCAGGGGCGATGCGGGCTCGCAAAGCCCTGGTCACGGCGCCGGTGCCCGCGCCCAGTTCCACCACCAGCCCATCGCCGGGCGGAACCATGGCCGCCATGCGCCGGGCAAGGCTGATGCCGCTCGGGCATACAGCTCCCACGGCGCGGGGCGCGTGCGCCCATTGCGCCACAAACGCGCCCGCGCGTTCAAAACGGGCCAGAAAAGGGGCCTTGGACAAACAGGGAGTCACTGCGTGCAGGGCCTGTCGGCTCAGAGCCTGGGTCAGAGCCAACAGGCGGCCCTGAGTCGCCTGCGCACGAGAGAGCATTTTCATCCGTTCCCCTTCCGCTGTTTTACAACATGAGAATGTTACAGAGCGTATGGGCAGGCGCGGCGTCAGCAATGCGTCAACCGGCTGCCGGCGGTATGGAGCCACAGAGAGCGTCAGTCTCTTTCCAGCAAACGCGTCCAGTCCGCAAGGGCTTGCATGAGCTGGGCCACCTGTTTGGTCAGGGCCTCGCTCTGTACATTGCCTTGTTGGTCAAAATCCTGGCCGAAGGCGTTGGAAAAGAGCTCGGGCTTGTTGAGCAAGCGCAGGTTCAAGTATACGCAGACCTGACGGGCATGGTACTGGCTGCGGGCGGTGCCCATGCCGCCGCCTGCGCCCAGCAGGCAGGCGGGTTTGCCGTTGAGCGGCGCCAGGTTGGGTTCCCGGGAGAGCCAGTCCAGGGCGTTCTTCAGGGCCGGAGACATGGAGTAATTGTATTCCGTGGCGGCCAGCACCAGAGCGTCGGCGGCAGTGACCTGGGCGATCAGATCCCTGGCAGACTGCGGTTTTTCAATATCTTCATTATAGAAAGGCAGCGCTGACAGATCCGCAATTTCCATGCGCACGCCTTGGGGCAGATGCGACGCGCAACAACGCAACAGGCCTTTATTGCGCGAGGCCTGGCGCAGACTGCCTGCAATGCCGACAAAAGTGAGACTATGCATAATACACTCCTTATACTGTCGCTGTTACTGTGCCATACTAACATTGTTCTTGCCGAAAGCCCAATACCTCTTCGTTGATATTTTCAGACCGGATAGCGGCGCAGGCCCGGAGGCGGGCAAAACCGTCAAGCCTGCCGAGTGTTGAGCGTTCAGCTGAATCTTTTGAGATCGAAGAGAACGGCGCCGCTGAGCCGTTTGCGCGTAAAGCCGGCGGCATGGAGCCTCTGCCGGCTTTATGTCTGGCGCTGTCGTCCTGTTCCGTCAGGGGCGGCTCTGCCGCAAGGGCCGGAACGACGCGAGCGGCGCGTTTATAGAGCATTTTCAAAGAGAAAATGCTCTAGCAAAACGCTTAGCGCTTGAGCTCCATGGCCTTTTGCAGCATCTGATCCGCTGTGGTCACGACCTTGCTGTTGGACTGGAAGCCGCGCTGGGTGACGATCATGTTGACCATCTCCGTGGCCATGTCCACATTGGAGGTTTCAATATTGTAGGCGACCACGGTGCCGTAGTTTTCCGTGCCGGCCACGCCCATTTCCATATCCCCGGTCTCGGGCCCGGCGGAAAAGAGATTGTTGCCTTCCCTGCGCAGGCCGTCCTCGCTGGTGAAACGGCAGACCGGGATCTGCCAGAGGTTCTGATTCTGGCCGTTGGAAAAGCGCCCTTCCACAGTGCCGTCGGCCAGAATGCTGATCCTGTTCAGCAAGCCCTCGCCGTAGCCGTCCTGCCGGGAAAGAACCGTGGCGGACGCGCCTGTGCTGCTGAACACGGTGGCGTCAGCGGCGCGCACGGCTCCTTCGCCCAGGGAGGGCAGCAGGTTTTGATTGACGCCCACGTCCGCGGCCGAAGCCGGAGCATTTTGCCAGCCCCCGGCCGCGCTGATGCCGAAATTAATGGTCATGGCCGCCCCGTCCAGGGTCATCTGGGGCAAGCCCCCGGACAGGGTTGCAGGCGTCCAGTCCGCAAGATTCTTGCTGCCCTCCGTGCTCGGGGTAAAGGCCGACATGTCCGCAAGCTCGCCCTTGCTGTTGAAACTCAGGGTTCCACTCATGAGCAGCCCCTGCCCGGCGGGCGGCGTCGTGCCGTCCTCGGTCGCGGCGGCTTTGGTGGCGATCACATATTCCACCACCGAACCCGGGCCGGCGTTGGGGGCTTTGTCGAAATAGATCGTGGCCTGTTGCGTGCCGCCTTCGGCTCCGTAGAGCGTGATGCCCTGCGAATAGCCATAAGCCCCGGGCGCAAGGGGGGGGGCTGCCGTGGCGTCGTACGCGCCGAGCAGACTGAAATAGGGGCTGGCGGGATTCTCGCTCCTATTGGCGTCAAGCCCCAGCGTGAAGCGCATATCCACCTGACTGGTGGCCTTGGCGGGCATTGTGGCGAATTTGTCGATTTGGACCTGCTGCAAGCCGCCCAGGCTGCCGTCCTCATTATATTTGTAGCCGTTGAGGGCCAGGCCCGCGGGCGTGCGCAGCACGCCCTGGTTGTCGGGACGGAAATTGCCCGCGCGGGTATAAAAAAGATCCACGCCGTCCGTCACCTGGAAAAAGCCCTTGCCGTTGAGAGCCATGTCCGTGACCGTATTGCTGGATTCCATGCCGCCTTGCCTGAAGAGCGTGCGCACGCTGTCCACCTGCACGCCCTTGCCGGTCTGGCCCAGGGCCACGCGCGAATCTTCCTGCGCGTTCCACCACTCGCCCATGCCGGCCTGACTGGTGTAAATCAGGTCCGAGAACAGGATGTCCTGCTGCTTGTAGCCGATGGTGCTGACATTGGCGACGTTGTTGGTGATGACCTGCATGCCCTTGCTCAGGGCCTTCATGCCCACGGCGCCGATAAAGAGTGCCGAATTCACGCTGCTGCCTCCCGAAAAAAACGGGCAAAGGGAAAAAACTTCCTCTTTGCCCCAAATAAGCAGTATTCATGCCAGGCGCCTGCGTCTTCTGCCTGCGCCTTTTTCCGGAGCCGGATCACAGCCAGATGCGGGATGGCGGCAGGATCTGCCCCTGCAAATCCTGCCGCCATCCCGCATCGGAACGTGGGCGCCGCCTGCGCGGCGAGAGGTACAAAACGCAGCGCGCCGCAGCTTATTTTTCCAAAGGCAGACCGGCCTTTTGCCAGGCTTCAATGCCCTCACTCATATGCAGGATATGGGCCGCTCCGGCTTTGCTCATGGCCTCATACGCTCCGGCCGAGCGCTGCCCGGCGCGGCAATAGAGCAACACAGGCCGGTCTTTGGGCATGGCCTCCAACTGGAGGTCAAAACGACCGCCGAAAAAATCCATATTCTGCGCGCCGGGCAGATGCCCCTGCCGAAACTCCCCGGGAGTGCGCACATCAATGATCATCAGGCCCGCGGGCGGGGATTTGAGAAGCGCCGCCGCCTCCTGCACGCTGACGTCTCTGGCCGAAGCGTCCGTTGCCGGAAAGAGCAGACAGAGCAGGACCGCAAGCCCCGCCAGGGCGCGCAGAGGCGCGGCAAACAGCCACGAATACGAAGCACGCATGGTTTATCTCCGTTGGGATATATGCTGTTAGAGCGTTTTGCTCATGAAAGGAGCGAAACGCTCTAATTTTATTGGCAAAACGCTCCAAAAAGAAATATCAGTCCTCGGCCTGAGCCTTGAGCGCCTCGGTCTGGGCGGCTGTGGACAAGGCCTCAAGAAGCGGGGTCAGCTCGCCCTCCATGATCCGATCCAGGGAATACAGCGTCAGGTTGATGCGGTGATCCGTGCAACGGCCCTGCGGGAAATTATAGGTGCGGATGCGCTCGGAACGGTCGCCGGAACCCACCTGGGCCTTGCGATCGGCGGAAAGCTCGGAATTCTGGCGCTCACGCTCGGCGGCCAGAATGCGCGAGGCCAGCACTTTCATGGCCCGGGCCTTATTCTTGTGCTGGGATCGCTCGTCCTGGCAGGTGACCACGGTATTGGTGGGCAAGTGGGTGATGCGCACCGCGGATTCGGTCTTGTTGACGTGCTGGCCGCCCGCGCCGGAAGCGCGGTAAATATCAATGCGCAGATCCTCGGGCCGGATTTCCACGTCCACTTCCTCGGCCTCGGGCATGACGGCCACAGTGGCCGCCGAGGTATGAATGCGCCCTTGCGCCTCCGTGGCGGGCACGCGCTGCACCCGGTGGGTACCGGCCTCAAACTTGAGGCGGCTGTAAACCCGTTCGCCGGAGATCAGGCAGATGATTTCCTTGTACCCCCCGGATTCGGAAGGAGATTCGCTCAAAATCTCCACTTTCCAGCCTTTGACCTCCGCATAGCGGCTGTACATGCGGAAAAGATCGGCCGCAAAGAGCGCGGCCTCCTCCCCGCCGGTGCCTGCCCGGATCTCCAGGATCGTGTTTTTTTCATCCAGGGGATCAGTGGGCAGCAAGGCTACCTTGAGAGCCTGCTCCAGCCTGGGCAGCTCTTCCTCGGCCTTATGGATCTCCTCCTGGGCCAGGGCCTTGAGCTCCGGGTCTTCCTCGTGCAAAAGCTGCTTGTTGTCGGCAATCTCCTGAAGCAGCGCGCGGTGGCGGCGAAAAAGCTCCACCACCTCGCGCAAATCCGCATGCGCTTTGGCCAGCTTGCGGTAGTGCTCCTGATCGTTGAACACATCGGGCTGGGCCAGAGCCTCTTCCAGCTCCAGAGATTTTTTTTCAAGGCCTTCCAGTTTGGCAAACATGGGAGCTCCAGTCAGAATCTGAAATATGCGTGGCAAGAAGCGCGGAACCGACCGCCAGAGGCGCTCGTTCCATGCGCGCGGGCGGGCGCGGCGCTCCCGTATGCGGCAGGGAACGCAAGCGCGCCGGGCAAAGGCAGCCGTACCGGCACGCCGCCACACGATCCGGCATGCGTTGGGCAAGCCCGGGCCGCGCGTGCGCAGCCGTCTTCAGCACAGAGCGCTTTAGCCAACCGTATAGGGCGCGGTGCGGATATTCTCTCCGGCTTCCGGGCCCAGGGCCTCGCGCAAGGCCACCACAGCCACGTCCAGTTGCTCCCGATCCGGTTCATAGGTGGTCAGGCGTTGCAGCGCCAGACCCGGCGCGCGCAGCAGATAAGCCCAAAAACCGTCGGGCAGACACGCCGCATAGCGGATCAGCTCATAGGCCAGGGCGCTGATGGGCGCCATCAGCAGCAGCTTGAAAGCAATGGTCAGGCCGTGCTTGGCCACAAGGCCCTGGGGAGTGTGCACCATCAGCAGCAAAGGCACCAGAACCGCGTGCAGAATAATGGAAATGCAGATCACAAAGAGCAGAAAGGTGGTGCCGCAACGCGGATGCAGACGGCTCATGCGCGCGGCTTGCGCCGCGCTGACTTCGCCCCCTGCCTCAAAGGCATGAATCGCCTTGTGCTCGGCGCCATGATACTGAAACACGCGGCGAATATCCGGCACAAGGGAGATCAGCCAGATATAGCCCATGAAAATGCAGCACTTGAAAAAGCCGTCCCAGAGGTGGAAGGAGAGACCCTCCACATCGCCGCCCAGATGCAGCCAGAGCATAATCAGCGAGAGCAGATGCGGGGCCACCACAAACAGGCCAACGGCCATGAGCAAAGCCAGCCCCAGGGTCAAGGCCAGATGCCAGCCCTCCAGCTTTTCTTCCTGGGCGTCCGCCGTGGCCTCCACCGAGCGGTTCAGGGCCTGAATGCCGTTGACCAGGGTTTCCAGCAAAACCGGAAAACCCCGCAGAAACGGTTTTTTCAGCCAGGGATGCCGCGTCAGGGAAAACCAGGGCAGGCGTTGGGCGCGTATGCCGCCGTCAGGGAGGCGCACGGCCAGAGCATACGCGTCGCCATTGCGCATCATCACGCCTTCCATGACAGCCTGCCCCCCCACAGTGGGGCAGGCTGCCCGCAAGGCAGCCATGCCGGGCAGCAAAGAGCGCCGCATGTCCTTCGGCCCGCGCCTATTTCTGCTCAAATTTGGCGTACTTTTTGCGGAAGCGATCAATGCGTCCGGCCGTGTCCAGAAAACGCTGCTTGCCCGTAAAGAACGGATGGCAGACCGAGCAGACTTCCACATGCACTTGTTCGCCCCTGGTGGAGAGCACTTGCTCCTCATGGCCGCAGGCGCAGGTGATGGTTGCCATGTACACTTTGGGATGGATGCCTTTTTTCATCGCAGAACCTCGTCGCGGCAGGCCGGACCTGGCCCTTGCTGCGGCCCGCGTTGCCGGAATGCGCCGGAACGGGGCGGACCTTTACGGACGCCGCGCAATGTTTGCCCGTCCGACAGGAATATCCGGACAGGGAGAGACTATCTAACGCTTTTTATAGCGGTTGGCAAGTGCGGGGCAGTGTGGGAGCAGGGAATGCAGCGCAATCCCACCTGAGAGGGGCGACCGGAAAAAAATATGCCGCTTCGGCACAACCGTCATTGCCAGCGCCGCGCCGAGCGGCTATATCTGCCTCATGCCCAAAACTTCCCGTCAGCGCGCCGACCAACTGGTTTTCGAGCAGGGCCTGGCTGAAAGCCGGGAGCAGGCCCGCCGTCTGATTATGGCCGGCAAGATCGCGCTTGCCGCAGCCGGGCCCCACGGCGCGCCGCTTGTGCCGTCGGGCGCGCCCCTCGCGCTGGTGCCCAAACCCGGGCATCCCTATCCGGACGGCACGCGCTTCGCGCTTCTGGAGGGCGAGCGCTATGTCAGCCGGGGCGCGTACAAGCTGCTGACGATTCTGGACCGGTTCCGCCTGGATGTGCGCGGCTTTGTCTGCCTGGATGCCGGGGCTTCCACAGGCGGCTTCACGGATTGTCTGCTCCAGAACGGCGCGGCCCGCGTCTATGCCGTGGATGTTGGACGCAATCAGTTGCACGAAAAACTGCGCGCTGATCCGAGAGTGATCAATCTGGAAGGCATCAATCTGCGCCGCGCCCTGCCGACGCTGATCCCGGAACCCGTGGATCTGGTGGTGGCCGATGTTTCCTTCATTTCCCTGACGCTGGCGCTGCCGCCCTGCATGATCTGGCTCAAGCCCGGCGGTCTGGCGGCCGTGCTGATCAAGCCGCAGTTCGAGCTGGGCCCGGGCGAAACGGTCAAAGGCGTGGTGCGCGACGCGGTCGCCCGCCAGCGCGCCGTGGACAAAATTCTGGCCTTTTGCGCCGCCAGCCTCGGCCTGACCTGCGAGGGGGTCCTGCCCGCCGCCATCAAGGGCCCCAAGGGCAATCAGGAGTACATGGCCCTGTTCCGGCTTTCGCATCCCGCGCAGCCGTGACGCCTTCCCCGCCGCTCCAAAGCCGGCCGAAGGCGCGCCCATAGAGCGCGCTTTACCTGCAAATGCCCATGCCGGACGCCTGAAGTCGCCTTTTCCCCTGCGTCATTTTTTCTCTTTGGAGTCAGGCGTAAACAGCCTGCCGCGCTGTACAGCGCTTTTCCCGAAACGGCCCCGCAACCGGTCCAGGGCTTGATCCAGCTTTTGACGGCGCGCCTCTTCAGCGGGATCACGCCTTGCCGCAGCCTTGCCCGCGGCCTGCGGCAAAGCCACGCCCGGCAAAAAAAGCTGGGCCGGGGTCTCGTCAAAGCCGGAAACGCCCAGACCGATCAGGCGCACGGGCTGAGGCAGCGCAAGCGCCTCCAGAAGTTCGCGGCCTGTTTCAAAAATGGTTTGCGTGCTGTTGGTAGCCTCGGCCACGGTGAGCGAGCGGGTGATCTGGCGGAAATCCGCAAACTTGACCTTGAGCGTGACGGTGCGGCCGCTGAGCCCGTGCCTGCGCAGGGAAGCGCCGATCCGCTCGGCATGGGCCATGAGCATGCGGGCCAGAAACTCCCTGTCGCGGGTATCCTGCTCAAAGGTGCATTCCGCGCTCTCGCTCTTCATGGGATGCGAGGGCTCCACCGGGCGCGGATCAATGCCGCGGGCCCGCTCAAAGAGCACCCGGCCCCATTTGCCGTAGCGGCCTGCCAGAAATTCCAGGCTGTAGCGGCGCAACTGCTCCACGGTCACAATGCCCAGATCCCGCAGACCGACCGCCATGCGGCGCCCCACGCCCGGCAGGCGGCCCACCTCCAGAGAGCGCAGAAAAGCATCCATTGCCTCTGGCCGCAGAATGAACACGCCGTCGGGTTTGTTCACATCCGAGCAGATCTTGGCCAGAAACTTCACGGGCGCGGCTCCCACCGAGCAGGTCAGGCCGCCCGTGACCTCGGCCACCCGCGCCTTGATCCGGGCAATGAGCTCTTCCGGCGGGCCGAACAGACGCTCCAGGCCCGCGGCGTCCAGATAGGCCTCGTCAATGCTGGCCGGTTCCACCAGGGGCGAGAACTCGCCCAGAGCCGCCATGATCAGGCCTGAGATCTCCGCATAGCGGCGACGTCGGCCGCGGATGAAAATGCCCTGCGGACAGAGCCGCCGGGCCGTGACAACGGGCATGGCCGAATGCACGCCGTATACCCTGGCCTCGTAGGAAGCCGTGGAAACAACCCCGCGCAGGCCGCCGCCGATGATCACGGGCCTGCCCCGCAATTCCGGGTTGTCCATCTGCTCCACGGCAGCGAAAAAAGCGTCCATATCCAGGTGAATAATCATGAAAACGTCCAGCCGGCACGTCAGAGCGTTTTGCTCATGAAATCAGCTCAACGCTCTAGAGCAGATTACCTTTGACTTTTTATGAAAGTCAAAGGTGGCATTCAGGCGAAAAACGCGGTTTTCGCCTGAATGTACGCCGCGTTGCGGCGGCTGCCGCTTTCGCGTCAGCAGAGCATTTTCAAAGTGAAAATGCTCTAATCCAGCTTTTCCCGCAGGCGGGCCAGCTCCGTCTGCACATAGGCGTCCGGGGCTCCGAGATCGCGCAGCAAAAATTCGGACATGGTCAGGGCCACCTCGCGCTCGCCGCTGAATACCTCGGTGACGCCCATTTTCCGCAGGGCGCGGGCCTCATTCACAAAAGCCGTGTGCACCAGAATACGGATGCCGGAATTGAGCGAGCGGGCAATGGGCGTCACCTCGCGGGCCGGAATGCTCGGCGTGGTCAGCAACAGCGCTTCGGCATGCTCCAGCCCGGCCTCGCGCAGCACTTCGGCCTGCCCGGCGTCGCCGTGCACAGCGGGCCGGCCCTCTTCTCGCAGCATGCGCGCCGTGTCGATGTTGTTCTCCACCACCACCGGCGTGATCCCGTTATGGATCAGGATGCGGCAGAGATTGCGGCCCACCGGGCCGTAGCCCACGACCACCACGCGGGGCGTTGCCGCATCCTCGGCCGGGAGGGATTGCGGCGGCAGGGGCGACTGCGACAGAAAAGCCGGGCCGTGTTTTTCCAGCCAGCGGGCCATGCCCTTGATGCGGCGGTACAACAGCGGGTTGAGCGTAATGGAAATAATGGCCGCCGGAATGATCGCATTGTTCACGGCAGCGCCGAACAGGCCCTCGCTGATCCCGAGCGCGGCCAGAATAAAAGAAAACTCGCCGATCTGCCCCAGGGCCACGGCCACGGAGAGGCTCAGGCGCAACGGTTGTTTGAATGCCGTGGTCATGATCAGCGCGGCCAGGGGTTTGATCAGGATAATGATCCCCAGGGTGACCAGCATCAGGGGCCAGTCGCTGAGCAGCGTCACCGGATCGAAAAGCATGCCCACGGAAACGAAAAAAAGCACGGCGAACGCGTCGCGCAAGGGCAGGGCCTCGGCCGCGGCGCGGGCGCTGAAGTCGGACTGCCCCACCACCATGCCCGCCAGAAACGCGCCCAGCGCCATGGACGCATCGAAAAAGAGCGCCGCAGCCACGGCAATGCCCAGGGCCAGGGCGATGACGGCCAGGGTAAAGAGATCGCGCGCGCCGGAGCGCGCCACATAGCCCAGAAAAATCGGGATCAGCTTCTGGCCCACCACCAGGGTGAATGCCGACAGCGCGGCCAGCTTCAGCAGGGTCAGGCCCAGGGCCGTCCAGAAATTGCCGCCGGGCGAGAGCACGGCGGGCAGGAGCACCAGCAGGAGGATGGTGAAAAGATCCTCCACCACCAGCCAGCCCAGAGCCACATGCCCGGTGCGGGTATGCAGGGCGTGGTTGTCCGAAAGCACGCGGGTCAGCACCACAGTGCTGGCCACGGAAATGGACATGCCGAACACTGCTCCGGCCAGGGGCGAAAAGCCGAACAGGGACAGGATGCCCATGCTCGCCAGGGTGGTCAGCGCGATCTGGGCCAGGGCCCCGCTCAGGGCGATAGCGCGCACTGCCAGCAAATCCTTGAGGTGAAAATGCAGGCCGACGCCAAACATCAGGAGAATAACCCCGATCTCCGCGCATTGCCGGGCCGTGGCCGCGTCGGCCACAAAACCCGGCGAGTGCGGCCCCACGATCATCCCGGCCAGCAAATAGCCCACCAGGGGCGAAAGACGCAGTTTCTGGGTGATGAAACCCAGCACCAGGGCCGCGGAAAGGCCTCCGGCCAGGGTCAGGATCAGGGTCAGTTCATGGGGGGCGCTCATACTCTCAGCTCTCTTCCGCGCCGGGCAGCCATTGCAGCCAGAGGGAACGGCGGCGCGGCCCGTCGCCCTCGCACAGATAGACCGCCTGCCAGGTTCCCAGACAGAGCCGGCCGTCCTCCACCAGAAGCAGCAGGGACGAGCCGTGCAGCGAAGCTTTGATGTGGGCGTCACTGTTGCCTTCGGCGTGGCGATAATCGCCGTCTTCCGGCACAAGGCGGCTGAAAAACGCCAGCATGTCGCGCCTGACGTCCGGGTCCGCGCCCTCGTTGACGGTCAGGCCGCAGGTGGTGTGCGGGCAGAACAGGGCCAGCGCGCCGTGCAGCCAGGCGCGCTCCTCGGCCATGCGGGCCGCAAAGGCGCGCAGTTGCGGCGTGATGTCGCACAGTTCGCAGCGGCTGCGGGTGGCAAATTCAAGCGTATGCATGCTCTTCCTCAACATATATATTCCAATAACGTGGAATGCGTCATCTAGAGCAGATTACCTTTGACTTTTTATGAAAGTCAAAGGTGGCATTCAGGCGAAAAACGCGGTTTTCGCCTGAATGTACGCCGCGTTGCGGCGGCTGCCGCTTTCGCGTCAGCAGAGCATTTTCAAAGTGAAAATGCTCTAGGCTGACGGCCAGACCACGGCCTGAACCTCGGGGCCGTCCTCTGCCGTCAAAGAAGCGGGCAACGGACTTGTGCCGGGCGGCAAAGGCTGCTTGAGCGCGTTCTCGGTGCGTTCAAAAAGGTTGGCGAGGATTGCATTGGAGACGAGCATGCCGCTGCGGGTCAGGCGCAGATAGCCGTGCCGGATGCGGATCAGCCCGTTTTCGTGCAGGGCCTGGATCAGGCGCTGGTGATCGCGCAGAAAGTCGCGGCCCGTCAGCTCGCGATAGGCTTTGAGGCGCAGGCCGCGCGCCGTGCGCAGGCGCAGCATGATCAATTCCAGCACGCGCAGCCTGGGCGTCAGTTTTTCCGCCTCCTGGTCCAGGGAGCCCTGGCGGGTTCTGGCCTGCCAGGCTTGCTGGCTCGCGGGGTTGGTCCAGCGCCGCCCCAGCATGGTGGAGGTGGCCGACGGCCCCAGGCCCAGATAATCCGTGCCCTCCCAATAGCCCATATTGTGCCGGCACTGAAAGCCCATGCGCGCGAAATTGGAAATCTCGTAGTGCAGATAGCCGCGCTCTTCCAGAAAGGCCGCGCCTTCCATGAACATGATGTTCTGATCCCGCTCCGGCGGCAGCGTGAGCCGCCCTTCCTCACAATCCAGCTCCAAAGGCGTGCCCGGCTCCAGCGTCAGGCCGTAGGCGGAAATATGATTGGGCTCCATGCGGGCCACGTCCTTCAGCGTTTGCAGCCATTGGCGCACGCTCTGGCCGGGCAGGCCCCACATCAGATCCACGCTGATATTGGCGCAGCCCGCCTCCCGCGCGGCAAAAGCCGCATGCAGGCTGTCCTGGGCCTTGTGCGGCCGCCCGAGGGTGCGCAGCATGGTCTCGTCCAGACTCTGAATGCCGATGGACAGGCGATTGACGCCCGCGCTCAGATAGCGGGGCACGCTGTCCCGGCCGCGCAGGGATTCGGGATTGGCTTCCAGGGTGACTTCCGCCTTGGGCGCAAGCCGGAAATACCTGGCCAGCCGCTCCAGCACAATGCCCACAATGCGCGGCGGCAGCAGGCTGGGCGTGCCTCCGCCAAAAAAAACGCTCTGCACCTCGCTGCCGCCGAACCGGTCGCCCCAGTGCGCCAGCTCCAGCAGCAGGGTGTCCACATAATCGCGCACCACGGGCGAGCCCGCGGCTTCCACGCCGCGCCCCAGCGGAATGGAATGAAAGGCGCAGTAGCGGCAGCGCGTGCGACAGAAGGGAACATGAATATAGACGAGCATGGGTAGTTTCCGTTGCCAAAAACATGGCCTCCGAACCGGGAGAGCTGCAAGGATTGTGCCTGACGCAAAGATACGCTGCTGAAGGCATTCCCAGGATTGCCCTGCCCCACGTTACGCCGCGCTTGGCAAAAATGCCCGCGCGGCGTATATTCTCGGGCGATCATAACAACAATGCCGCTTTACAGGGCGAGGAGAGTACATGGATATACGTTTCCAGAACCTGGGGCCCGAACACTGGAAAGCCCAGGTCATGCTGGCTCCGGCCTGCCAGGGCGAGGACATCTTACACCAGTGCCCCGAACTGGACAAGGCAGCGCCCTGGCTGGCCGTGGCGCCGGCCCGGCGCGATTTCCAGGGCAAAAACGGCGAATTGGCCCTGTTCCACGGCCATCCTGATTTGCCGGTGCCGCGCGTGCTGGCCGTGGGCCTGGGCCCGCGCGAAAAAGCGGATGCCGCCGTGCTGCGCAAGGCTGTGGCCGCGGCCGTGCAGCGCTGCCGCGAGCAGGGCTTTGCTTCGATCCTTTTGCCGGAGCCGGCCCTGGCGCGGCTGCCCGGAGGCCCGGAGCGCCTGGTGGAGGAAAGCGTCTGCGCGGCCCTGCTGGCGCTGTACCGCTTCACGATGCTGAAAAAAGCCGAAGCGGATGAACCGGTCGATCCCCAATGGCTGGCCCTGGGCTTTGACGGCCAATCCGTGCCCGACGGCGCGCATGCGGCTGCCCGCAGGGGCGAACGCGCGGCCGGGGCCATCTGCCTGGCCCGGGATCTGGCCAATATGCCCGCCAATTTGCTCCCCCCCGAAGCACTGGCCCGGCGTGCGGCGGAACTGGCCAAAGAATGCGGCTTCACCTGCACCATACTGGAGAGCGACGCCCTGGCCGAGCAGGGCATGGGCGCGCTTTTGGCCGTGGGCCAGGGCTCGGCCCGGCCGCCTTGTCTGGTGGTGCTGGAACACGCGCCCCAGGGGCACGAGCAGGAAAAACCGCTGATATTCGTGGGCAAGGGTCTCACCTTCGACACGGGCGGCATCTGCCTCAAGCCCGCGGCCAACATGCAGCAGATGAAATGCGACATGAGCGGCGCGGCCGCCGTGCTGGCGGCCATTGCGGCCCTGGCCCGCGAGGACGCGCCGCGCCGGGTCGTGGGCCTGCTGGCCTGCGCCGAAAACATGCCCGGCGGTCGGGCCATGCGCCCCGGCGACGTGGTGCGCGCGGCCAGCGGCGACAGCGTGGAAATCGTGAATACCGACGCCGAGGGCCGACTGGCGCTCTGCGACGCTCTGGCCTACGCGCAGAAACAATGGACGCCCGCGGCCGTGGTGGATATCGCCACCCTGACCGGCGCCTGCGCCGTGGCCCTGGGCACGGAAGTGGCCGGATTGTTCTGCGACGACGCGGCCCTGGCCGAGCGGATCGTTGCGGCAGGCGGGGCCTGCGGCGAGAACTACTGGCAACTGCCGCTCTGGAAGCCCTATGCTGAAAGCCTGAAAAGCGAGGTGGCGGACATCTGCCACATGGGCCCGCGCGAAGGCGGCGCCATTAATGCCGCGCTCTTTTTGCAGCATTTCCTGCAGAAGGGCGTGCGCTGGGCCCATCTGGACATTGCGGGCGTGGACTGGAACGCCAAAAAAACGCCGCTCTGCCCTGTGGGCGCGTCGGGCTTCGGCGCGCGCACTCTGCTGGAACTGGCCAGAGGGGGCGTGCAATGAAAGTTTTTCTCCTGGGAGCCGGCCCCGGCGATCCCGGCCTGCTGACCCTCAAGGCAAGGGACGTTCTGGCCCGTGCCGACGTGGTGATCTATGACGCGCTGGCCAACGAGAGCCTCTTGCGCCATGCCCGGCCCGAGGCCGAATTGATCTATGTGGGCAAAGTGGCGGGCAATCATGCCCTGCCGCAGGCTGAGATCAACGCGCTTCTGGTACGCAAGGCCAAAGAGGGCAAGGTGGTGGCCCGGCTCAAGGGCGGCGATCCCTATATTTTCGGGCGCGGCGGCGAGGAGGCCGAGGAACTGCTGGCAGCGGGCGTGCCCTTTGAGGAAGTGCCGGGCATCAGCAGCACCGTGGCCGCCCCGGCGTATGCGGGCATCCCCCTGACCCACCGTGATTTGGCCTCTTCCGTGACCATCATCACGGGCCACGAAAATCCGGACAAAGCCGGTTCGGCCCACAACTGGCAGGCCCTGGCCCGCAGCGCCTCCACCCTGGTCTTTGTGATGGGCATGAAAAATCTGCCGCACATCGCCCGCAACCTGACGGCCGCGGGCCTGGACCCGCGCACCCCGGCGGCTCTGATTTACCGGGGCACCACCCCGCAGCAGCGCAGCCTGGTCGCAACTCTGGCAGAACTGCCCCAGGCCGCTGCGGACGCGCATTTCACCAATCCCGCGGTCATTGTGGTGGGCAAGGTGGCGCAACTGCATGACACATTGAACTGGTTCGAGCAAAAGCCGCTTTTCGGCGCAAGCGTGGTGGTGACCCGCGCGCGGGAGCAGGCCAGCGGCCTGGCCCGCAGCCTGGCCGAGCTGGGAGCCGAGGTCATCCAGTGCCCGACCATTGAAATCCGGCCTCTGCCCGACTACGCGGAGCTGGACGCGGCCGTGGCCCGCCTGGCAAGCTATGCCTGGGTGATTTTCACCTCAGTGAACGGGGTGCGGCACTTCTGGCGGCGGCTGGACAAGGCCGGGCTGGACAGCCGGGCCCTGGCCGGATGCAAGGCGGCAGCCATCGGCCCGGCCACGGCCGAGGAGCTGGCCCGGCACGGCATCCGCCCGGATTTCGTGCCCGATCGCTATGTGGCCGAGGGCGTGCTGGAAGGCCTGCTGGCCCGGGAGGCCGGCGCTCTGGCCGGGAAACGCCTTTTGCTGCCGCGCGCGGCCAAAGCCCGCGACGTGCTGCCCAGGGAGCTGCGCAAGGCCGGGGCCGTGGTGGACGTGATCGCGGCTTACGAAACCGTGCCCGCGGCCGCCCGCAAGGATGAGGTGCTGGCCCGGATACAGGCGGGCACGCTCTCCTGCGTGACCTTCGGCTCTTCCTCCACGGTGGAGAATTTTCTGGCTCTGATTCCGGCGGCTGTGCTCAAGGCGCATCCGGAGGTGCAACTGGCGGCCATCGGCCCGGTGACGGTCGAAACCCTGCGCAAAAACGGGCTGGACTGCCACATCCAGCCCGGGGAATATACCATCCCGGCCCTGGTGGAAGCCCTGAAAGACAGACTTGCAACGCGCCCGGCGGCGCACTGAGGAGCCCATGCCCCTGAAGATAGCACTGCTTGCCTCTGGCGGCGGCACCAATGCCCAGGCCATGATCGACAAGGCCGCAAGCGGCATTCTGGATGTGGACATCCGCCTGATCGTTTCCAACCGGCCGGGCGCGGGCGTGATCGGGCGGGCCCGCAAGGCCGGGCTGCCCTTTCTCGAACTGGATCACACGGCCCATGCCGACCGGGAGAGCTTTGACCGCGCGCTGCTCGCCGCCCTGCGCGAGAGCGGCGCGCAGCTCATTGTGCTGGCCGGGTACATGCGCCTGCTCACGCCCGCCTTTCTTCAGGCCTTTGCCGGGCAGGTGGTCAATATTCACCCGGCCCTGCTGCCCAGTTTTCCGGGCGTGCGCGGCGGAGCCGACGCCCTGGCCTACGGGGTGAAAATCTCGGGCTGCACCGTGCATTTCGTGGAGGAAAAGGTGGACAGCGGCCCGGTGATCATCCAGGCCGCCGTGCCGGTCAACGCGGGCGAAGATCCGGACAGCCTGATGCGGCGCATCCACGCCCTGGAGCACCGCATTTATCCGCAGGCCCTGCAATGGCTGGCAGAAGGGCGGATCAGTGTGCGCGGCCGGGAGGTGCGCCTTGCGCCAGGCAAACGCCAACGGCTCGCGCCGGACGGCGACTGGCTGGTCTGGCCGCCGTTGGAAGAGGGCTTTTAGAGCGTTTTGCTGCTGAAATGAGCTAAACGCTCTGGCAGGGCGAAGCCATGCCCGCCGCGCGCGTCAGCCGTTGGCGCACAGCCGCCAACGGCTGACGACAGCAGCGCCATAGTGCTCCGCCGGAAGAAAAGACAAACTTCGACGCGGCCCGCGGGCAAAAAAACGTAACGTCAACACGCCTGGAACGCTGCGGGTCGGGAGTCGCGCATGCTGTTCAATTCCTATCCTTTCCTGTTCTGCTTTTTGCCTTTGCTTCTGCTGGCCTGGCGGCTGGCTGGGGGCTCCTGGCGGCCGGCGCTGATTCTGCTGATTTTCTCAACTGTCTTTTACGGTTCGTGGAGCGCGGGTTTTCTGCTTTTGCTGGCCGCGCTGATCGCCATGAATTACGCTTTCGGTCTGGCGCTGGCCGCGCCCGACGACGCTTTTGCAGTCCCCCCGCAAGCCGGCGGCCAAATCCCCGGCAGGCCAGGGTCTCGCAGGCGCATCAGCCGCAAAGGCTTGCTGGTTCTGGCATTAGGTCTTAATCTGCTGCCCTTGATCTGGTTCAAATATTCCTCGGCCCTGCTCTTTGGCGCGCACTGGAAATTCATGCCCCCGGAACTGCCGCCGGGCATTTCTTTCTACACCTTTATCCAGATCGCCTGGCTGGTGGATGTGTACCGCCGCCGTTTCGTTCCGGCCGGGCTTTCGCGCCACGCGCTCTTTTCCGCCTGCTTCCCCTATGTCCTTTCCGGGCCCATTGTCCGCTATGAGCAGGTGGGCCCGCAGTTTGACGCGCTTGCCGGCCTTACGGCCGAAAATCTTGCGCGCGGTTTCAGCCTGTTCAGCCTGGGCCTTGCCAAAAAGGTGCTGCTGGCCGACGGCATTGCGCCCTATGCCGACGCGGTTTTCAATGCCGCTGAAAACGCCTTTCCCCTGAGCGGCGCCGAAGCCTGGCTCGGTTCATTCTGCTATACCTTTCAACTCTATTTCGATTTTTCAGGCTATACGGACATGGCCCTGGGGCTGGGGCTCATGCTAGGCCTGCGCCTGCCGGAAAACTTCAATTCGCCGTATAAATCCACAGGCATCGTGGACTTCTGGCGGCGCTGGCACATCACGCTCAGCGCCTGGCTGCGCGACTTTCTGTATATTCCCCTGGGCGGCAACCGGGCCGGGCGGCTCATGCAGTACCGCAACCTTTTTCTGACCATGCTGATCGGCGGGGCCTGGCATGGCGCGGGCTGGACCTTTCTGATCTGGGGCGCATTGCACGGCCTGATGCTGTGCGTAAACCACTTTTTCCGTGCGCGCATCAAGGGATCGCCCGCGGAAAGCATTCTGGCCGCCGCGCCGCTGCGCCTGCTGTCCATTGCCTTCACCTTTCTGTGCATCAATTTTTGCTGGGTGGTCTTCCGCGCCTTGAGCCCGGACGGCGCGCTGCGCGTGTATGCGGCCATGTTCACGGGCCCCTTCAACGCGGCGGAGGCGTCCACGCAGGGCCTGAGCGGCATGGCGGCCTTTCTGGCCGCGCTGCTGCCCAACAAGTATTTTCCTGGCTGGCAGCCCTTTGCCCTGCTGGCGATCTGCGCCGTGCTGGTCTGGGCTTTTCCCAACAGCCGCGAAATCCTGCGCGGGCGGCCGGATGGCTCTCTGCCCTGGCTTGCCTGGCGCGCCACCGGCCTTTGGGCCACGGGCCTGGCTGCGCTCGCCTTTCTTTCGCTGATTCTGCTTTCACGGCAATCAAGCTTTTTATATTTTCAGTTCTAACCGCAGAGACTGCCCCTAACGCCATTGGAAGCCGCCATGTCCCGAATCCTGACCAGCTCCGCCTATCTCAAACGCTACTTCAAAACCCTGCTGCAACTGGGGCTGCTGGGGCTGCTGGCAGTACTGCCCTATACCTGGTGGTGGCTGTATCAAAGCGGCGACGTGGCCGTGGAGCGCGTTGTAAAGGCCCAGGCCAAAGGGGATTTCGCCCTGTTCGGCTCGGGCGTTTCCCAGGATTTCGTGGACTACAAGCTGCGCCTCTACGCGGCCGTGAAACCCGACATCACTGCCATAGGCTCCTCGCGGGTCATGCAATTCCGGGCGGCCTGCTTTCGCAAATCCTTCCTGAACATGGGCGGGGTGGCGGGCAATCTGGCGGTGCTGCGCTCCACCATTGACGCCATGCTGCGCATCCACAAGCCCGAGGCGGTCATCCTGGGCCTGGATTTCTGGTGGTTTATGCCCCAGTGGGAGGGCAGACCCTTTAAGGAAGTGCCGCCCACCACCGGCTCGTACACATATAGCTGGGCAGCCTTGCAAAAACCCTGGATCTGGCTGCTGGAGGGCAAGATTTCCCCCGCCGGGCTGGCCGCGCCCTTTTTGCCGGAGTCCGCCGGCGGCTTTCGCGCCGGGCGCTACGGAATCATGGCCCAGCAGACCGACGACGGCTTCGGCCCGGACGGCTCCTGGTATCACAGCGCGCAAATCAGCGGCCAGCAGCGTCCCCCGGACTATCAATTTCAGGACACGCTCAAACGTGTCCGCCACGGCGTAAACCCCTTTTACCGGGCCAGGCCGGATCAGCAGGGCCCCGACGCGGAACATCTGGACGCCTTTGCCGAGATCTGGTGCCGCCTCAGGGCCCGCGGCATTCAGACCTTTGTCTTCATCGCGCCTCTTTCCGAACGCGTGCTCGCGGCCATGCGGGAGCACCCGGAAGACTATCCCCACCTTTTCAGCCTGCGCCAGGCCCTTCTGGCGCGCGGCATCGACGTGCTGGACTTTACGGACCCGCGCGCCTTCGCTTCCGGCGACTGCGAGTTCATCGACGGCTTTCACGGCGGCGAAGTGACCTATGCCCGGATTCTGCGCGACATGGCCGACCGCTGGCCGGCCCTGCTTTCCTATGTGAACATGGAACGGCTGAACGCCGCGATCCGGGACTGGAAAGGCCATGCCGCGGTGCGCGACCCGCGCGTCACGGCCTTGCCGGAAACGGATTTCATGCAGTTCAACTGCCCCAAGCGACAACCCTGATATAAGGAGTACAGAGCGCCGTCATGTGCATTGCCTTTTCCGTTTTGCCGCGCCGCGTATCCGGGCCGTCCTTGTTTCTGCTCCTGACGGTCGCCCTGCTGCTGTGCGGCGCGCCTTCGGGGCTCACAGCCCGGGCCGCCCAGGCCGGGCAGAAGGCCCTTGCGCCGGGCGCGCCCGCCCCCGGAGCCGCAACGCCTGCGCAAAAAAACGCCGCCACTGATCAGGCAGGGTCAAATGCCGCTCCGGCGGCCACGGCGCAGCCTCCGTCAGACCGCCGCACGCCCGCTGCTCCAGACAGCAGGCGCGCGACACGTCACGGCGCGGCAGGGAAAAACGCGCTTCCCGCCGGGGGTTCCACAGGGCCGCAGTCTGATTTCTCCGCGCAGGGAGCCGCCCGGACCGGCGCGGAGCCGGACGCGGCGGCAGAAGCCACGGCCGCGCCGCTGCCCCAGGGCCCGGCCGGGGAAGCAATCCGGGCGTATGCCCGGGGCGATTTTCTCAAAGCGCGGGACATCTGGCAAAAGTTGGCCGAAGCCGGGGACGGCCAGGCCATGAACAATCTCGGCGTGCTCTACGATCAGGCCCAGGGCGTTGAGCCGGATGCCGGCCGCGCCCTGCACTGGTTCGCGCTTTCGGCCAAGGCCGGGCATCCCTCGGGCATGAGCAATTACGGCCGCATGCTGGAGCAAGGCCGGGGCATTGCTGCGGCTCCGCAGGAAGCGGCCCGCTGGTTTGATCTGGCGGCCCGCAAAGGCCAGCCCGAGGCCCAGTACAATCTGGGCCTGCTCTATGAGCAGGGCCGGGGCGTCGCGCAGAGCGATCAGGCGGCCGCGGCCTGGTACAGCCGGGCCGCGGCCCAGCAGCAGACCGAAGCTCTGGCCCGGCTCGGGCATCTGTACCGCACGGGCCGGGGCGTGGCCCGAAACGCCGGGCGCGCCACACTGCTGCTCTATGCCGCGGCCATGAACGGTCAGGCCCAGGCCATGAAGGAACTGGAGGAGATGGCCAGGGAAGGCCCGGCCCGACCGCGGGCCGTGCTTTTCGGCCGGGAGCTCGACAATGTTGACCGCGCGACCCTGCGCGCCACGCTGAAAACAGCCGGTCTGCCCGCAAGCCGGGAGGATGACGCTTTCATTTGCGATCTGTACGACGCGCGCCGCCTGATACCCGGCGCAAGCCAGATGGCCGCCTGCTACGGGCCGGGCGCGCCTGCGCCCCTGGGCTTTGTAAAAATCGACTATCCGGCTTCGGACAAAGCCACGGCCGAGCGCATCCTGCGCATGGTCGAAGAGCGTTTCGGGCCGCCTTCAGCCGGAGAAGGGGACGACGCCCGCCTCTGGAACCTGGGTTCCGTGGTGGTGGCCACCCAATACGCGCCCACCCACAGGCGGATGAGCCTGATGTACATGATCCCGCGCGTGTATCATCTGACCCGCCGCAAGTGAGCCGCGCCTCCGCCCCACGTGCCGGGGCTGGCCCGCGCAACCTGCCGCGCGGGCGGGTTGCGCGAGGAAATGCCCAGGCTCATGGAACTGACGCAAGCTTTGGGCAGGCCCACGGGCCAACTCAAGGAATAGGCCGCACTTCGCCGTTGCGGCGCTTGCGCGCGTCGTGGGCCTTGGGCCCGGCCGGCGGCCGCTCATGACGCGGCGGGGCCAAAGCCCGGCAAAAACCCTCGACCGCCTGGCCCGAAAAGTTGATCCGCCAGCTTGCGGTGCGCCGCGGGCATGGCCAACTGCTCCAGCTCGGCGGGCGTGACCCAGCGCCAGGCGCTGGCGGCCGTGAGCACGGGCGGGGCTGGAGGCGCGGCGCTTTTCTTTGCAGAGCGCGCCGTTTGCCCGGCCAGACCGAGAAGAAAGCAGTGCAGCGTGATCCTGTATGTGGTGTAGCCGTGCCGGATGATGCCGCACGCGCCGTCCACTGCCACGGCAAAGCCGGTCTCCTCACGAAATTCGCGCACAACGGCCTGCGGGGGGCTTTCGCCGGCTTCCACCCGGCCGCCGGGAAATTCCCAGAGGTTGCCCCAGACGCCGGTAGCCAGACGTTTTTGAACAAAAATCAGGCCATTGCGCCGGAGCACGCCGGCCACCACCTCCAGGGGCGTGACAGGGCTTCGTTTGCCGGGCGCCGGGCGTTGATCCGCAATGCCCAGATGCAGGCTGACGCAAAAGGAGGCCAGAGGACAGACCGGGCAGCGCGGTTTTTTGCCGCAGACCAGAGCGCCCAGTTCCATTATGGCCTGATTGTGCTCGCGGGCCTTGCCCTCGGGCACAAGGCGCAGGGCCCAGGCCCGCACGGCAGAGGCCGCGGGCTCCTGCCTGACCGGCGTGTCCAGATCAAAGAGGCGGGCCAGTACCCGCTCCACATTGGCGTCCACGCAGGGCAGCCTTTCATTGAAGGCGATGCTGGCAACGGCTGCGGCCGTGTAGGGGCCCACGCCCGGCAGGGCGCGGATGTCCTCCGGAGCGGACGGGAAGATCCCCTGGTGTTTTTCCATGATTTGCCGGGCCGCGGCCAGCAGATGCCGGGCGCGCGAGTAATAGCCAAGGCCTTCCCAGAGGCGCAGCACCTCATCTTCCGTGGCCGCGGCCAGAGAAGCCACATCCGGAAAGCGGGCCATCCAGCGCTTGAAATAGTTCACGCCGCGCTCCATTTGGGTCTGCTGCAGCATGACTTCGGAAATCCAGACCTCATAGGGCGTGTACGTGACGCGCCAGGGCAGGGGCCGCTGATGCGCGGCAAACCAGGCCAACAGGGCTTCCTGCAATTGAGGCAGATGGCTTTCGGGCGGCAGATGGCGCGGCGGCTGCGCCGCAAGGCCGGGCAGCCGGGCGGGGACAGCGTTTGCGGATTTTACCGGTTTCACAGGCATTGGCGCAGTGTATATCTTGAGGCAGGCATTGTCATCCGGCGGGGCATGCCCTATAGTCAGCATCTGCGCGGTCGCGGCGCCAGGGCGCGCCGCGCGCATCCCCTCAAGAGCTAAGGAGCAATCATGGCTGACAATCCCACTGTCTTGCTGGAAACCTCGTCCGGCGACATTCTGATTGAACTTTTCCAGGACAAGGCCCCCAAAACCGTGGCCAATTTTTTGCAGTATGTGGATGAGGGCTTTTACGCCAATACGATTTTTCATCGCGTGATTCCTGGCTTTATGATCCAGGGCGGCGGCATGGGCGCGCGCATGGACGAAAAAGAGACCAAAAAGCCTGTGGAGAACGAGGCCGACAACGGTCTGAAAAACGAGCGCGGGACCATTGCCATGGCTCGCACCCGCGATCCGCACAGCGCCACGGCCCAGTTTTTCATCAACCTGGTGGACAACGATTTTCTGAACCACAGCGCGCCCACGCCCGACGGCTGGGGCTATTGCGTTTTCGGCCGGGTCACCGAGGGCATGGATGTGGTGGACAGGATCGCCAGGGTCAAAACCAAAAGCCAGGGCATACATGAAAACGTGCCTGTGGACATGGTGCTGATCACCGGCGCAAGCCGTTTTGAATAGAGCATTTTCTCTTTGAAAATGCTCTGCTGACGCGAAGCGGCAGCCGCCGCAACGCGGCGTACATTCAGGCGAAAACCGCGTTTTTCGCCTGAATGCCACCTTTGACTTTCATAAAAAGTCAAAGGTAATCTGCTCTAAGAGCGGTAGAGCCCTTAACAGCCCTGCCCGCGGCTGTGCGGCGGTTTTGTTTTGGCAGTGTCCGGCAGAGAAAAAAACGCCGCTGCCCAAGGGCAGCGGCAGTCGATTGCGTGGGCGCGCGGCTCGCTACTGGATTCGGCAGTTGCCGTCCTTGCAGTCGGGCGCAGGCTGCACAGGGGTGGCCTGAAAGAGCACGACCTGCTGCGTGCCGTTATTGTCGGCAATGACCATGGTATAGCGCATCAGGCCCTGAGGCAGCGGCGGCACGGTGGTTCCCTTGAGGAAACCGTTGCCCGTGAGCAGGCGGGTGTTGCCGATCATGGTTTCGCGCACATTGGTGATGGTCAGGCGATCCACCACCAAAGCCTTGCTCTTGATGCTTTGGATAAAGTGTTTCTTGTCCCGGATATGGCCGTTGGCACTGATATGCCAGTAGTTGGGGGCAAGCAGTTTTTCCAGGACGGGCACATCGCCGGTCATGACGGCCTCGGTGTACAGGGCCACCGTATCGGCCTTGGCATGCGCCACGCCGCCGGCCACACACAAGGCCAGCGCCAGAAGAAGCGGAACCAGTTGCAGTATTTTCATGACAGTCCTCCATCGGCTGCGCACTCGTGGTTTTGGAGCCAGCAGAAGTGCGGAGGCTTCTGTAAGGCGAGTTGTCATACATGTCAAGAGGCCGGCAGAACAATTCGCGCCCGGGAAGCCTTTCCCCCAGGCTTTGGAGCGGTTTGCTGCTTTTATCAGCAAAATGCTCTCGCGCGGGCGCGCCCGGCATGGGGCCCTCCGTGAAGGCCGGTTTTTTCATCAGGATCACACTTTTTCACGCACGAGGATCGCATGTTGACGAGTATTTTACAGACAATCGGCGCCACGCCGCTGGTGCGCCTGGACCTTGCCCACGATCTGCCCGGCACAATCTGGCTCAAGCTGGAAAACCGCAATCCCGGCGGCTCGATCAAGGATCGCGTGGCCTTTCACCTCATCGATCGCGCCCTGGCAACAGGCGAGCTGAAGCCGGGCGGCGTGCTGGTGGAGGCCACAAGCGGCAACATGGGCATCGGCATGGCGCTGGTGGCGGCCCGGCGGGGCTTGCGCTGCGTGCTGGCCATGCCCGAATCCATGAGCCTGGAGCGGCGCAATCTGCTCAAGGCCCTGGGCGCCGAGCTCAGGCTTACCCCGGCGGACAAGGGCATGGGCGCAGCCGTGCAGGAGGCCCGGCGCATCGCCGCGGCCACGGGCGGGCATATCCTCGGCCAGTTCACCAATCCCGAGGCCGTGCAGGCCCATTATCTGAGCACCGGGCCGGAAATTCACAAAGACGGCAACGGCACGATGGACGTGCTGGTGGCAGGCGTGGGATCGGGCTCCTCGATCACGGGCGCGGGCCGTTTTTTGAAAGAGCAAAAGCCCGGCTTCAAGGTCATTGCCGTGGAGCCCGCCGCTTCGCCCGTGCTTTCCGGGGGCAAAGCCGGCCCGCATCCCATTCAGGGCATTGGAGCGGGTTTTGTGCCGGAAATTCTGGATCGCGCCCTGCTGGATGAAATCATCCAGGTGGACGGGCAGGAAGCCATTGCCGCGGCCCGCACGCTCATGCGCAGCCAGGGGATTTGCGCGGGCATTTCGACGGGAGCCAATGTGCTGGCCGCAATGCAGGTGGCGGCCCGACCGGAAATGCGCGGCAAAAATATCGTCACCTTTGCCTGCGATACCGGCGAGCGCTACATGTCCACGGCGCTTTTCCGGGAAGAGGCCTGAGCCCGCTGCCCAGCCTCACGCGCGGCAAAAAGCCCGTGGAATAAAATGCGGGCTGCGCGGGTAATTTTTTTTTGATCCCGGTCGAAAAGAGAGTGTATCCGCGTGGCCCGCGCGCGGCTTTTGTGCCCGTTTGCGCGGCCGCCGGATGCCCGGGGTCCTGTAAATTTTCCGTTATTACCGGTATCGGCTTCAGCGGCCGACGCCGCCTGAGCCGCGGGCCCATCCCGCAAACGGAGTCAGATCATGGCGCAGACCAATATTTTACTTGAAACCGGCACCAATGAGCTGGAAATCGTTGAGTTTTTCATCAACCAGGACGGCTATGAGGGCCATTACGGCCTGAATGTGGCCAAGGTGGTGGAGATCGGCCGCCGTCAGAACGTGACGTCCATGCCGGAAATGCGTCATCCGGCCCTGCTGGGGGCTTTTCCGCACCGCAACGGTCGCATTGTGCCGCTCATTGACATGGCCCGCTTTCTGGGCAGCGGCCCCATCGAAAATGAGGACGCCAAAGTTATTGTCACGGAATTCAATACGGTCTGCACCGGCTTTCTGGTTTCGGGCGTCAACCGCATCTACCGTCTGAGCTGGACGGATGTGGAAGCGCCCGGGAATTTTCTTCAGAACATCAGCCAGAGCTCGGTGACCGGCGTGGTGCGTCTGGAGGAGCGGGTCATCTTTCTGCTGGATCTGGAAGCCATTGTGGCCGAGTTGCACCCGACCATGGCCATCCGTTTCGACGCCTCGGACATGGCGGACTCTGACGGCAAGACGTACAATATCCTGCATGTGGACGATTCCAGCAGCATCCGCTCCCTGGTTCTGGACCTGCTCGGCCGGGAAGGCCGCTTCAAGGTCCGCCAATGCGTCAACGGCCAGGAAGCCTGGGACTATCTCAAAGAACTGCGCGCCAGGAGCGAGGAGGAGGGGCAACCCATTTCCGCGTATTTGCAGGGAATCATCACGGATATTGAAATGCCTTCCATGGACGGCCTGGCCCTGTGCAAGCAGATCAAGGGAGATCCGGTTCTGAAAGCCTTGCCCGTGGCTATCTTCTCATCCATGATCAACGAGAGTCTGGCGCGCAAATGCGCTTCCGTTGGCGCGGACGCCCAGTATAGCAAGCCGGATCTCAAGGCCCTTTCGGTCAAGCTGTACGAGCTGATCCGCGCGGCCTGGGCGTAGAGCGTTTTGCTGATTTCATTGGCTAAACGCTCTCCTGGAGCACTTTGCTTTTGAAATTATTCAATTTCAAAAGCGGCGCTGCCATCATTTCCCCGCAAGCGGGACAAGCCCCCGCAAGCGGGACAAGACCCCGCAAGCGGGACAAACGCCTGAAAAGCGTGGTTTTCAGGCGCATTGCTTCAGCCGTTGCGACGAAGGAAGCTACGGATGAAGACAGCAACTGGTTACTGCGACAGCCAGCCAACGCAACCGCTGTCGCCATCCGTAAGGCTCGCAGACTCGCCAACGGCTGGCGCAAGCAAGCAAAGCTTGCCAACGGCTACCGCCGGCGCGGGCGTCCGCTCCCGCGACCGCCAGAGCGGTTGCCGTTTTTAACAGCAACCCGCTCTATTTAGAGCATTTTTTGATTGAACATATTCATTTTCAATCAAAAAATGCTCTAGGGATTGAGCTCGGAGCGAAATTTGCGCGACAGCCGGAAGACCATGACTTTGCGCGGCGGCAGGGTGATGGCTTCATCGGTCTGCGGATTGCGCCCTCTGCGGGAGGATTTGTCATAGCATTCAAATTTGCCGAAGCCGCTGATCAGCAGGGACCGATCCTTTTTGATGGCGGTCTTCATAATCTCCAGAAGCTTTTCCACCACGTTTTTCACATCCACGCGGTTTTTGTCCGTCTCTTCGTAAATGGCCTCCACAATATCGGCTTTGGTCAATGTTTTTTTCATAACGAGTTTCTCCGACGCTTGCAGACAACGCCCCGGCGGCGTTTTCGACTGTGAACCGCCTGCGGCGCATCCGGCATCCGCATGGGAAAGCGCATCTGCTTCACAGAGTTGGCAGTTTCTTTTATAAATACACGCAACTCCTGGACGGAGCAAGGTTTTTCTTGTTGCGCCGCCAAGCCGCGTTGGCCGTTTTTTGCGGAGCCGGCAACCGGGCCGCATGTGCGGGTTTGTTCTTCAGCCGGAGCAGTCCATGTCTTTCACGCCCACGCCCTCCCAGATGCCCGCATGGGTTCTGCCCTGGCCGCGGCAAGCGCGCTCGCGGTCGATCATTCCTGTTTTCCTGCCTTTTCGGGGATGCGCCGCGCGCTGCATCTTTTGCGCGCAGGACGTCCAGACCGGCCTTGCCGGACAATCCGCCGGGCGATACGGACGGCCTGCGCCGTCCCTGGCCCATATTCTGACGAAAACCGGCGAGCTGTTGCGCGCCCGCGCGGCGCGTGCACTGCCTCCGGCGGAACTGGCCTTTTACGGCGGCACATTCACGGCCATGCCCGACAAGGAGCAGGACGTCTGCCTTGCATTTGCCGCGGAGATGCTTGCGCAAGGGCGGATCAGCGCTTTTCGCTGCTCCACGCGACCCGATTGCGTGGCCGGCGGGGTTTTGGCGCGTCTGCGCGCCGCGGGCTGCGAAACCGTGGAACTCGGCGTGCAGAGCTTCGCGGACGCGGCGCTTGCGGCGTGCCGGCGCGGCTATGACGGCGCTGCGGCGGCTGAAGCCTGCGGTCGGGTCAAGGCCGCGGGCCTGCGCCTTGGCGTGCAGTTGCTGCCGGGCATGCCCGGCGTCAGCCCGGCGATCTTTCTGGCGGATGTGAGCCGCGCTCTTGGCGTTGGGGCTGACATGCTGCGTTTTTATCCCTGTCTGGTTCTTGAGGGCACGGAGCTGGCCCGGATCTGGCGCGGCGGCGGCTACCAGCCCTGGAGCCTTGAAACCACGCTGGAAAGTCTGGCGCGCGGCTGGCTGGCGGCGCGGGCGGCGCACAGGCCGGTAATCCGCATGGGGCTTGCCCCCGAGCCGGAACTGGCCCGCGCCGTGCTGGCCGGGCCCCTGGACCCTGCCCTGGGCGCGCGGATCATGGGCCGGGCACTGCTGGCGGCTGTGCGCGAGGCGGCACGCGGAGAACTTCTGAGCCGCCTGGAAGCGCCGCGCGCGTGTCAGGGGCATTTCTGGGGAAACAGGGGCGAGTTGCGCCCGGCCTGGGCCGCCCTCGGCCTTGCGCCGTCGAACGTGTCATACGCGGACAGGCAGGATCTGCGTCTCTGGCGCACAACCGCGCCGAATGAGCGCGGGGACCTCAGGTTGCAGAAAAGAAGGGATGTTTAGAGCTGTTTGGATAATTTCATTATCAAACCGCTCTAGGGCCTGTTCACGCTTATCAGAAAAAACCTTGTTTTTTCGGGACACTGCCTCGTAATTCTGCCGGGGAAAGAATTTTCGTTGAACCATTTAAAATAGTTGAGAATACGCAGGATAGTGCTAACACGCCCTAGAGCAATTTCACTTTGAAAATGCTCTAACGCTGTCGCCAGAGCGTTTAGCTCATTTCATCAGCAAAACGCTCTGGCAAAAACAGTAGATGCGATCCGGCTCTCCCGTCTTGGGGTTGCGCTTTTTGGAAGACAGTCGACAGGAAACGCCCTCAAGCTTTGTTTTTATGTATTTTCGAATAGTTACGTCGTTCATGGAAGCATGATAACGGCGAATCCCTCAGTCGCGCCGCGGGCTTGCCTCAACAGGCCGCCAATGCTAGGAAAAACAGGTCAGCGCACCGATCCGCGCACAGGAGGAACGCAATGCCCACAGTGGTCATCAAATATGGCGGTCACGCCATGGACAAGCCCGAACTGAGCGAGGCCTTTGCCGCGGATCTTGCCCGGCTTGCAGCGCAGGGCATGCGCCTGGCCGTGGTGCATGGCGGCGGCCCGCAAATCAACGCCCTGCTCGACCGCCTGCATATTGAAAGCCGCTTTGTGGACGGCCTGCGCGTCACGGACGAGGCCTGCATGCAGGCCGTGGAAATGGTGCTCTGCGGCCAGGTCAACAAGGCCGTGGTCAGCGCTTTCGCGCAGCGCGGCGCGCGCGCGGCGGGCATTTCCGGGCGGGACGGCAATCTGCTGCGGGCGCGGCGCAAACATCCGGCCCTGGGCCTGGTGGGGGAGGTGGACGCCGTGGATCCCTCCCTGCCCCGTTGCCTCCTGGACGGCGGTTTTGTGCCGGTGATCGCGCCCGTGGCTTCGGGCCCTGAGGGGGAAGCGCTGAACATCAACGCCGACACCGCGGCCGGAGCCCTGGCCGGCGCCCTGGCAGCCGACTGTTTTGTGCTGATTTCCGACGTGCCCGGCGTGCTGGACGCGCAAGGCAGGCTGATTCCCGGCCTGAACCGCGCGGAAATCACGCGGCTCATGGAGCAGGGCGTGATCAGCGGCGGGATGATCCCCAAGGTGGAGGCCTGCCTCAACGCCCTGGACGCGGGCTGCGGCCGCGCGCTGATTCTGGACGGCCGCGCCCGTTCAAGCCTGCGGCGCTATCTGCTGGATGACGCGCCTCTGGGCACGGTGGTCGTGCGCTGAAGCAGGCACAGGCCCCGGCAGATCCCTGGAGCATTTTGCTTTTGAAACGCTCGCTCCGGCGGGCCGGATCAGGATTCCTCCTCGCCGCGGTCGCGGTTGATCCACCAGTTCCCATCCACATGTCCGTACCACCAGCGATTGTGATCCGTGCGCAGGACGACGTCGGCCAGATCTTTCGCCCAGGGGCTGCGCAGGCGTTTGAGGGCGCTCTTCAGCCATTCCCCGGCAAAGGCGTTGCCTTTGTCCAGCTCAACTTTGAGATTGCAGATCAAATCCAGTTGATCCGCATCATGGGCCAGCACGGCTTCCGGGCTCTGTCCCCGGGCCAGTTCATCCCAGAAGTCCAGCACCTCGCCCGCCAGGCCGGTGCCCGCCACGGCGTCCTGCAGGGCTTCGCGGGCCCGGCACTGATTATAGCGGTGGTTGACGTAATTGAAATCGCCGGTGCGGGCCTCATGCAAATCATGGAACAGGCACAAAAAAGTGACCCGCGCCGGATCGAGCCCGGCCAGCCGCGCCAGCACATAGCCGATGACGCTGGTGCGGTAGGAATGCTCGGCCACATTTTCCCTGCCCGTGCCCAGAAAGGCGTAGCCGCTGCGCGGCGTGTGCCGCAACATTCCCACTTCGTTCAAAAAATCCGCAAGGCGGGCAAGCTGTTCTTGCGGCAGATGCCGTTTTTTTTCAGACATGGCGAATTCCAATGCCGACGCTGCGGCCATTGCGCATCCGGCTTTTTCACAGGTTGATCAGGCCGGAATACACGCTTTGCGCTACCCTTGCGCCGTCCGGGCGGCAGGGTTGTCTTGATACTGCCCGGCCGCAGAAGACGCCGCCTTCATTCCAGGCCGTATTTGCGCAATTTGTTGTGCAGAGTGGCCCGCGTGATGCCCAGACGGCGGGCTGCCTCGCTTTTGTTGTCTCCGACCTGCCGCAGTGTTTCCTCAATGCATTTGCGTTCCACGATGTCCAACGGCAAACCGGCCAGCGAAGCCTCGCCCCCGGGCGCGGCATGCGCTTCTTCCGAGGCCGGGGCCCCGGCAATGCCGGCCGGCAGTTCCGGGCCGAGAATCAAATCGCCGGTGCAGAGGATCACTGCCCGTTCCACGGCGTTTTCCAATTCGCGCACATTGCCCGGCCAGGAATAACGCAGCAGGCTGTCCAGCGCCTGGGGGGCGAAACCCTTGATGCTTTTGCGGTTGCGCTCCGCAAAGCGCTCCAGAAAATGCGCGGCCAGCAAAGGGATGTCTTCGGCCCGCTCGCGCAGGGGAGGCACGTCGATGCTGATCACATTGAGCCGGAAAAACAAATCCTCGCGAAAGCGTTTTTGCGCCACTTCCCGGCGCAAGTCGCGGTTGGTGGCGGCCAGCACGCGCACGTCCACGAGCATGGGCGCGTCGGAGCCCACCCGCTGGATCTCGCCCTGCTGCAGGGCGCGCAAGAGCTTGGCCTGAAGCGAAAGGGGCATTTCACCGATTTCATCCAGAAAGAGCGTGCCGCCGTCCGCTTGCATGAAGCGGCCTTCGCGGCGGCGATCCGCGCCGGTAAAAGAGCCTTTTTCATGGCCGAAGAGCTCGGATTCCAGCAGATTTTCGGCCAGAGCCGCGCAGTTGACCGTCACCAGGGGTTTGTGAGCCCGATTGCCGGCCTCGTGCAGGGCGCGGGCCACCAGTTCCTTGCCGGTGCCCGACTCGCCGGTGATCAGCACTGTGGCTTCCGTGGGCGCGACCGTGCTGATGATCTGCAACATCTCGCTGATGGCCCGGCTGCGCCCCAGAATGCCGGGACCGGCCGCCGCGTCCGTGAGCTGGCGACGCAGCTCGCGGTTTTCAACGCTGAGGCGGGAATGCTCAATGGCCTGTTCCAGCGTGTGCCTGAGCGCCTCAAAGTCCAGCGGCTTGACCAGATAATCATACGCGCCAAGCCGCAAGGCCTCCACCGCGGTTTCCACCGAGGAATACGCCGTCATCAACACCACAGGCAGCGCGGGATTGTATTCCAGAATGCCCCTGAGCGCGTGGATGCCGTCCATGCGCGCCATGCGCACGTCCGTGAGCACGGCGTCAAAGGCTTTTTCGCGCACCAGGGCCACGGCTTCGTCGCCGTCCGAGGCCTCGTCCACCGCATAGCCCCATGAGCGCAACATGATCTTGAGCATGCCGCGGTGGGCATCGTCGTCATCGACCACTAAAACAGTGTTGCTCACTCGTCTCTCCTTCGCGGCGGGCAGCAAAACGCCGCGCGGCCGCGCTTCCCGACGTGTCCGCCTTGAGCGCGCAGGCGGTATCCGGCAGGCCCGAAACGTGCAGCGCCGTTATTTTGCTCTGTCGCGGCGGCGTTGCGGCAATGCAGCCGCAGCGGCCGGAGCCTGCGGCAGCCAGAGCCGGAAGATCGTCTCCCCCTGCCCGCCTGGCGGCGCGGTGCGCGAATAAACATGCATCTCCCCGTTATGGGCCGTCACGATTTTATGCACCATGGCCAGCCCCAAGCCGGTGCCCTGGCCCTTGGTGGTAAAATAGGGATCAAAGATATGCGGCAACTGGCTGGCTTCGATGCCCTTGCCGCTGTCCCGCACCATAAGGCAAACCCGCTTGCGGGATCTGGCAATGGCCAGGGTCAGCCGCCCGCCCCCGGGCATGGCGTCCAGGGCGTTCAGGCACAGATTGAGCAGGGCCTGGCCCAGGCGTTCGGAATCAACCAGGGCATCGGGCACCCGCCGGGCCGTTCTGCACTCCAGGCGTATATTGCGTTTCTCCGCATCCTGGCGGATCAGGCGCATGACATGCGCCACCACATTCTCAAGACAGGCGGGCCGCGGGGAAACGTCGCTCGGCCGCGACAGGCCGATGAGATCCGTTACCACCCGGTTCAGGCGATCCACCTCGCGCACCATGACCGTCGCGGCCTCGCGATCTTCGCTGCCCTCCGGAAAACGCTGGCCGAAATACGTTGCATAGCCCTTGATGGAGCTTAAGGGATTGCGGATCTCATGCGCCACGCCCGCGGCCAGATTGCCCACGGCCGCCAGTTTTTCCTTGCGGCGCACTTCTTCCTCCAGGCGTCGCACCTTGCCCTCGGCCATGTGCTGCCGCTGGCGCGACTCGCGGGCGTGCTGCGCATAATAAAGAGCCAGCAGGCAGGCCAGGCCCACCAGCAGGGTCACCGCAGCCAGAATGGCCACATAGTCGCGGTTCTGGCTGCGGGTGATTTCAAAGGGCGAGACATCCAGACCCAGAAAAATGATCGGCAGGGGAAAAAGCCGGGGCATGTCGCGCAGGCCGGGAGTAAAGTAACGGTAGACCACAAAGGCCCGTTGCCCCTCCATATTCATGATTCCCCAATGTGCGGGCATGCCCGGCTCAAGCTCATACATGCGCGCCTCGTCCACCTCCCGCCCCTCCAGATCCAGGATTTCCCCCAGCCGGACGCGTTTGCTGTGGGCCACGATGGTGCCGTCGGGCATGGTCACGGCCACGAAAAGGATATCCGGGCTGGAGGCCATTTCTTCCAGCAGAACCTGCAGGCGCACTCCTGCCTCGCTGCGCATGCCCGAACGCAAAATGCTTTCAAAAGCCATGATCAGCGAAGAGCCCTTTTCCGCCAGCAGGCGGGCCATGGCCGCCTCGCTGCGCTCAATGGAGATGAAGGCCAGCAGGCTGATCATCAGGGCCAGCACCACGGCGGCGGCGCCCAACAAGCCCCCCAGGGGAGTGCGCACGACGCCCACGCGCATGTCCAGCGCCGTGGGCGGAATATCCGCGACCCTGCCGTCCGCGGTATTTCCTGCGATCGGAGAAGATGCCTGGGGCGCAGCCTGCGCGTCAGCTTGTTCGGAACTCATGCCGTGAGTATACAAGGCGCCGCAAAAAAACCAAAACCGTTTTTTCCAGGCCGCGCGCTGAAAAAACGTCGCCGGATTTCGCCAGAGCGGTTGGCAGGCGCGTTGCCCGGGAAAGCAAGGCGTCGATCAGGCCAGCGCATCTCCTGCCGGACCGTGCCCATGCATTTTTAGCACGTTTTTTGCAAGAAAATCTCTAGACTTTCACGATCCTGGTTGCGCTTTTCTTGAGCTTGCCTCTTGCAAAGCGTCTTGCTATGTAAAAAAAATTACAATCACAGCCGCGAAAATCATAGCCCGCGAGCCGCTTCAAGTACTCGCGATACCAAAGGTTTGCCTTATGCTAAAAGGGTACTTATCGCTATGCCTTTTGCTGACATTCTGTCTGGCGCAGCCTGTGGCGGCGGGTCACGCCGGTCCCGATCCCGTGGGACACGACGGCCATATGAAGCACCGCTACAGGCCCGATATCCGTGATCTGGACGAGTGGATGCAGAGCCTCTCGCCTGTGCAGCAAGCCAGGGCCAAATCCATATTGGCGGAGGCCCGCCCCCGCATCAAGGAACTGCGCAAACGCATTCAGAATAAAATGGTCGAGTTGGAAAGCCTCAATTATGATCGGGCAACCTCCCCGGAAACCTTGCCCCGCCTGGGCAGGGAGCTGCAACTGCTGCGCGACGAGCTTCGCGCGGAGCTCCTGTACATGGATGACCGCATGCTCCGGGAAGTGGGCGTCTCCCTCGGGCCGCCCGTCACGCGGGGCTGCCGGATGGGGCACACCCGCCTGCCGAACCTGGAAGAAGAGGAATAGAGCTTTTTCACTTTGAAAATGCTCTGCTGACGCGCAAGCGGCAGCCGCCGCAACGCGGCGTACATTCAGGCGAAAACCGCGTTTTTCGCCTGAATGCCACCTTTGACTTTCATAAAAAGTCAAAGGTAATCTGCTCTAGACCGGCTCCTTTATCTGCAGTTACTCATAGCAATCCCCCGCGTCAGCGGGGTTTTTTTGCGCCCTTTGCCCGTCATGGCCCGCGGGAAGCTCTGCCGCCTGCCGGGATATGGCGCAAGGAAGAATGTTCCCCAGCCCCGCAGGTTGACAACACGGCACGTTGCGGCCAGGCTTTTTCTGCCCGATCACGAGTCGGGAAAAAGCGTGCGCGCGCCTCGCAGCGCAAGGGAAGATCCCTCACGGCAAAGGCCGTTGCAGGAGGCGCAACCGGACCTGTGCGAAATGTATCCACTTGTACAAATTTTATACAGATGTGTTTGTCTGACTGTATAAAAACCATACGCTGCCTGTTGCGGCCCACTTTATTGGCAAAAACATAAACATCATTGAATAGTAATAGGTTACACGTTAGCGCAGGTTTTGGCACGCGCCTTGCTTTACGAGAGGCAAGACGCACGGAATGCACCGGCGTCAGAGGAAGACAGAAAATACACTGACTGTTTGGACACCAAGGAGAGTACGCATGAAAAGCCCTCGTTTCATTCTGACCGCGTTGCTGGCCGCCGCTCTTGCCGGAGGCGTACTGACAGCCACGGACAGCATGGCCCGGCCCCACTTTACTGATTCCGGCTACGGCTGCTACGGCTGCCCCGGCGGATACGGCCCCGGCTATGGATGGAACGGCAACTCCGGCCTGACGTCCGAACAGCAGGAAAAATATACGAAGATTGTGCAAGACTACGCCAGGCGCATGGAGCCCATTCAAGATCAGATTTTTGTGAAGCGGCAGGAACTTCGCGCCCTGCGGAACGCCACCAACCCTGATGTGAAGACTGTGCGCGAAACCGCCACCGAGTTGACGAAACTCAACAAGCAATTGGGCGACCTGCACGATGAAATGGCCCAGCGAATCGAAAAAGAAGTGGGCAGGCCCGCCGGAGCCAACTCCGGTAACTACGGCCCCGGGTACCACCACGGCATGGGGTACGGATGCGGAATGGGCTATGGACACCGCATGGGCTATGGCATGGGTTACGGCCAAGGAATGATGGATAATAACTAATCAACCGTTACCCGGCCTATCAACTTAGCAATCCGCCGACGGGCGGTCGACATATACGGACAAAAAAAATTTCCGTGCCGCTCTCAGCCCCCCATCGGGAGCGGCACGGTCCCCCCCCTGAAAACCTCCTCCTTTGAACAGAACCCTCTAACCATCGGAACATCCTCCCTCTCAACGACCGCCGGTTGCCCCCGGCGGTCGTTTCCTTATTAGAGCATTTTGCTTTTGAAATTATTCAATTTCAAAAGCGGCGCTGCCATCATTTCGCGTCCAGGCTTCAGCCGTTGCGACGAAGGAAGCTACGGATGAAGACAGCAACTGGTTACTGCGGCAGCCAGTCAACGCAACCGCTGTCGCTATCCGTAAGCAAGCAAAGCTTGCTAACGGCTACCGCAACGCGGTCTGGACGCTCATTCGGCGCGGGCGTCCGCTCCCGCGGCCGCCAGAGCAATTTCAAAGTGAAAATGCTCTAACTGAAAGGGGCGGCAAAGAAGATCTCAGCAAAATCAGGAAGGAAATGCCCCTCCCCTGGATGAGGCGCGCCCAGCCTTGCCTGCCCATGCGCAATACGCTATGCTGGGGGAACTACGCCACAGCAACATCCCACACGCGCAGGCGCGGCCCCGGCAGGCCCGTCCGGCGCAGCCTTTTTGCGCGCCGTCTCACGGCGCGTTGCTCAACCCTGCCGGGGAGCGTATGTCCCAGTCGTTATCCGCCCCATTCCTGCCCGCAGCTCTGTACGGCGTGATCGGCTGGCCCCTGGGCCAGAGTCTTTCGCCGCTGCTGCACAACACCGGCTTTCAGGCCCTGGGCATCCCGGCCGTTTATCTGCGCTGGGAAATCGCGCCCCAACGCCTGGCCGCGTTCATCGACAGCATGCGGCTGCTGGATATTCAGGGCTGCTCTGTGACCATTCCGCACAAAATGGCCCTCATGCCTCTGCTGGATGAGGTCAGCGAGCAGGCGCGCCTGGCCGGAGCCGCCAATACCGTCTATTGGCGGGACGGGCGTTTGTGCGGGGAAAATACGGATGTGGCCGGTTTTCTGGCTCCGTTGGCAGGCCTGCCGCTGGCAGGCATGACTGTGCTGCTGTTGGGCGCGGGCGGCGCGGCCCATGCGGCCGCGGCCGGGCTGGCCGCCGCCGGAACGCGCCGGGTCTGGGTGGCCACGCCCTCGGATCGCTCTCATCTGCCCCTGGCCGAGCGTTTTTCGTTCACGCCTCTGGCCTGGAAGGATCGCCATGAGGCGCCCGCGCAGCTCATTGTCAATGCCACGCCCCTGGGCATGCGCGGCAAGCACGAGACGGAAAGCCCCTATGATTTTTCCGCCAGCGCGCCCGGCACTGTCGCGGATGCGACAGACAGGGCGGGCGGGACTTCCTGCGGTGGCGGTCGGGATGCGGCTGTGCCCTCAGCGCCGCCGCGGGGTCTGGCCTATGACATTGTTTATAACCCGCTGGAAACCCGCTTTTTGCGTCAGGCCCGCCGGGCCGGCTGGCAGTGCGTCTCCGGCCTGGAAATGTTTTTCGGCCAGGCTGACGCCCAGTTCCGGCTCTGGACCGGCCAGCGCCTGCCCCTGGCGGCACGGCAGGCCCTGGAAGCGGCTCTGGGCAAAGAGGCGGCATGCTGACGCGCGCGGCGCATTTACCGGCATACAGTGCGCGGATTCCTCCCAACTTCTTACCCGTGAGCAGTCCATGCCCCATATTCTGATCCTGCACGGCGTCAACCTGAACATGTTCGGCAGACGCGATCCCGTGCACTACGGCACTGCCGATCTCAAGGAAATCAACGCGCGCCTTGAGGCCCTGGCCGCAGAGCTGGGCGCAAGGCTGAGCTTTTTTCAGACCAACCATGAAGGCGCAATGGTGGAGCGCATTCACCGGGCTTTGGATGAGGACATCCGGGGCGTGGTGATCAATGCCGGAGCCTGGACCCACTACAGCTACGCCATTGCCGACGCTCTGGCCATGCTCCGGGACAAAAAGCCTCCCACGCCGGTGGTGGAAGTGCATATGTCCAATGTGCACGCCCGCGAGGCCTTCCGGCAGGCGTCCGTGCTTTCCGCGGTCTGCGCGGGCAGCATTGCGGGCTTTGGGGTGCAAAGTTATCTTTTGGGCCTGCGCGCGGCGTGCGATCTGGCGCTAACCATGCAGAAAGCCGGGAGCGTGTGACCATAGAGCGGTTTGCTGTTGAAAACGGCAACCGCTCTGGCGGCCGCGGGAGCGGACGCCCGCGCCGAATGAGCCTGAAAACCACGTTTTTCAGGCGAAATGATGGCAGCGCCGCTTTTGAAATTGAATAATTTCAAAAGCAAAATGCTCTAGTTGACTTTCTCCGGCCGGTAGCTAGATTTTTACTGTATCTTCCTGTAGACAAAAAAATCTTGGCTTTCATCCGTCCACATCTTCAGCCTCTAACCAGAGAGTTGCCATGAACGACGCCATCAACCTGAGCCGGATGCGCGACGCCGCCTTTACGGCGGAAGTGGAGGCGCAAAGCGGCCAAAACGTGTCCACCTGCTACCAGTGCGGCAATTGCACGGCAGGCTGTCCCGCCGGTTTCGCCTATGACCGGCAGGTCAATCAGATCATGCGCGGCGTGCAGCTCGGTCTGAAAGACGAGGTGCTCAACTCGCGCGCCATCTGGATGTGCCTGTCCTGCTCCACCTGTTCCCTGCGCTGCCCCAACAATATCGACGTGGCGGCCGTCATGGAGACGCTGCGGCACATGGCCCGCAAGGAAGGCCGGGTTGCCGTGCCCAAGGTGGAAAAGTTCTGGTTTTCTTTTCTGGATACGGTGCGCGCTTTCGGCAGGACCTATGAGATCGGGACCATGGCCCTGTACATGATGCGTTCCATGCGCCTGTTCACGGATCTGGATCTTGCGCCCGAGGCCCTGAAAAAGAAAAAGCTGGGCTTCAAGCCCCACGCCATCCCTGACGGCGGCGCCGCGGCCGTGGCCCGCATTTTCAAACGCTACAAGGAACGCGCCAGGCATGAGGGGGTGCGGCCATGAAGTTCGCCTATTATCCCGGCTGTTCGGCCAAGGGCTCCTCGGCGGATTACGAAAAATCCACCCAGGCCGTGTGCGCTGCCCTGGGTATGCGCCTGGAGGAAATCCCGGGCTGGAACTGCTGCGGCTCCACCCCGGCCCATGCCGTGGACACCGAGCTTTCCGCGGCGCTCTGCGCCCGCAATCTGGACATTGCGGCGCGGCAGGAGGCGGAAATTTTGCTCACGCCCTGCCCGAGCTGCCTTTCCAATCTGCGCCACGCTTCCAAACGCATGGAAGACGCCGCATTCCGCGCGCGCGTGGATGCGCTGCTGGACAATCCCGCGGCCGCGCATTTTCCGCCGGTCACCTCGGTGATGCAGGGCATTGCCGCAAACTGCGACGCGGCCGCCATTGCCGCGCGCGTGCGCAAAAGCCTCAAGGGCCTCCGGCTGGCCGCGTATTACGGCTGCCTGATGAGCCGCCCGCCGGAAATCATGGATTTCGGCGATCCTGAAAATCCCACGCTCATGGAAAGCCTGCTGACCGCCTGCGGCGCGGAAATGGTCGATTTTCCGCTCAAGACCGCCTGTTGCGGGGCCTCCTACGGCATTCCCGAGCGGCCCATGACCGCGCGCAATTCCGGTCGCATCCTGGAGCTGGCCACGCGCCTGGGCGTGGACGCCGTGGTGGTGGCCTGCCCGCTCTGCCAGATGAATCTGGATTTGCGGCAGACCCAGGCCTCCAGGGCGGTGGATGCTTTTTTCCGCATGCCCGTGCTCTACTTCACGCAGATGATGGGCCTGGCCTTCGGCTTTGCGCCCGAGCACCTCGGTCTGGAAAAACTCCGCGTGAGCGCCGACGGCCTGATCAACAAGCTGGACGGCCTGCGGCAGGCCGAGGCGCGCGAGGCCGCGGCGCGGGAAGCGAAAACGGCCGCAGCCAAAGCGGCTGAACAGCCGGATCGGGCCGCAGCCGCTGAAGGAGGCAGATCATGAGAATAGGCGTTTTTATCTGCCATTGCGGCAGCAATATCGGCGGCACGGTGGACTGCGCCAAAGTGGCTGAAATGGCCCGCGGCCTGCCGGACGTGGTCTATGCCGACGATCCCATGTACACCTGCGCCGAGCCGGGCCAGGCCGCCATTGAGGCCGCCATCCACGAGCACAGGCTGGACGGCGTGGTCGTGGCCTCCTGCACCCCGCGCATGCACGAGCCCACCTTCCGCCGCACCGTGGAGCGGGCGGGCCTGAACCGCTATATGTTTGAAATGGCCAATATCCGCGAGCATGTCTCCTGGATCGGCAAGGACAAGGAAGCCAATACCAACAAGGCCGCCGAACTGGTGGAAATGGCCGTGGCCAAGCTGCGCAACAACAAGCCGCTGCAGGCCAAATCCTTTGACGTGACCAGAAAGGTGCTGATCATCGGCGGCGGCGTGGCCGGCATTCAGGCCGCCCTGGACTGCGCCGACGGCGGCGTGCCCGTGATTCTGGTGGAGCGCGAGGCCACCATTGGCGGCAAAATGGCCAAGCTGGACAAGACCTTTCCCACGGTGGACTGCTCGGCCTGCATTTTGGGGCCCAAGATGGTGGACGTGGCCCAGCACCCCAACATCACGCTCTACGCCTATTCGGAAGTGGAGGATATTTCCGGCTATGTGGGCAATTTCACGGTCAAGATCCGCAAAAAGGCCACCTATGTGGACTGGAGCAAGTGCACGGGCTGCGGGGCCTGCACCGAAAAATGCCCGAGCAAAAAAACCCCCGACGCCTTCAACGAATTCACGGGCCTGACCACGGCCATCACCATCGCCTTCCCTCAGGCCATTCCCAAGAAGGCGGTGATCAACGCCGCGCACTGCCGCCAGTTGGTCAAGGGCAAGTGCGGGGTCTGCGCCAAGGTCTGCCCTACCGGGGCCATCCGATACGACATGCAGGACGAGGTCGTCACCGAGGAAGTGGGTTCCATTGTGGCGGCCACGGGCTATGATCTCATGGACTGGACCATTTACCAGGAGTACGGCGGCGGTCGCTACCCGGACGTGATCACCTCCCTGCAGTACGAGCGCCTGCTTTCCGCCTCGGGCCCCACGGGCGGGCACATCCTGCGGCCCTCGGACGGTCGCGAGCCGCAGAAGGTGGTCTTCATCCAGTGCGTGGGCTCGCGTGACAAATCCATCGGCCGCCCCTACTGCTCGGGCTTCTGCTGCATGTACACGGCCAAGCAGGCCGTGCTGACCAAGGATCACATTCCCAATTCCCAGTCCTATGTCTTTTACATGGACATCCGCGCGCCGGGCAAGATGTACGACGAATTCACCCGCCGGGCCATGGAGGAATACGGCACGGAATACATCCGGGGCCGCGTTTCGCAGATTTATCCCGACGGCAACGGCCAGTATGTGGTCATGGGCGTGGATACCCTGCTGGGCGAGCCAGTGGAGATCAAGGCCGACCTGGTGGTCCTGGCCGTGGGCATTGAGGCCAGCGAGGGCTCGCCGCAACTGGCCGAGAAACTGCGCATTTCGTATGACCAGTACGGCTTTTTCATGGAAAGCCATGTGAAGCTCAAACCCGTGGAGACCAATACCGCCGGGGTCTTTCTGGCGGGCGTCTGTCAGGGGGCCAAGGACATCCCGGCCTCCGTGGCCCAGGGCTCGGCCGCCGCGGCCAAAGTGCTGGCGCTTTTCGCCCGCGACAAGCTGGAGAGCGATCCGCAGATCGCCCAGGTGGACATCCGCCGCTGCGTGGACTGCGGCAAGTGCATCCGCTGCTGCCCCTTCGGAGCCATCAAGGAAGTGGAGATCCGCGGCGAGCAGAAGGCTCAGGTCATTGAGACCGTCTGCCAGGGCTGCGGGCTGTGCACGTCCACCTGTCCGCAGGGCGCCATCCAGCTTTCGCATTCCACCGACAACCAGATTCTTGCGGAGGTGAACGCGCTATGCCAGTGCTGAACGGCAAAGAACTGCGGATTGTGGGTTTTCTCTGCAACTGGTGCTCCTACGGCGGCGCGGACACCGCGGGCGTGGCCCGCGCCGGGCAGCCCACGGATCTCAGGATCATCCGCGTGCCCTGCTCGGGCCGCATCGACCCGCTCTTCATCGTCAAGGCCCTGCTCAACGGCGCGGACGGCGTGCTGGTTTCCGGCTGCCATCCGCGCGACTGCCACTACGCGGCCGGCAACTTCTATGCCCGCCGCCGTCTGGAAGTGCTCAAGCAGTTTCTGCCCGTGCTGGGCATTGACGACCAGCGCTTCGAGTACACCTGGGTGTCGGCTTCCGAAGGCCAGCGCTGGCAGCAGGTGGTCACGGTCTTCACGGATCGCATCCACAAGCTGGGCCCCGCGCCCCGCCTGGAAGATTCCGAACCCCTGCTGAAAATCGCGGACATGGCCCTGACCTCCCTGCGCCCCCTGGGCACGGGCCAGCACGTCGCCCTGGACCGGCTCAAGGAAGCCATCAAGGCCAGACTGCCGGAACTTGACTGCGTGATCGGCTGGCAGCAGGGCTATGACGGCGCGCATACCGTGCCCTTGTTCATGCGGACCCCTGAAGACGTGGACAAGCTGGTCTGGGGCCCCTTTAACGTGAACAACCCGGCCGTTTACCTGCCCTCGTTCAAGGGCAGGAAAGTGGGCATCGTGGTCAAGGGCTGCGATTCGCGCTCCGTTGTGGAACTCTTGCAGGAGAATCTGATCCGGCGCGAGGACGTGACCATTTTCGCCCTGCCCTGCGAAGGCACGCTGGATATGGCCCGGGTCAATCAGGAGCTGGGCCGCTACAGCAGGATCGACAATGTGGCTTATGACGAGGCCGGCGTGACCGTCACGGCCGACGGCAAGGAACATCGTTTCTGCATGACCGATTTCGCGCAGGGCAAATGCTACGGCTGCGCCATGCCCCTGGCCACTGTGGCTGACACGCGCATCGGCGAGCCGGTCAGGGTGGCGCCCGGCGCGGTCACCCCGCCGGAGCTGGCCCTGCTCGATTCCATGAGCCTGGAAGAGCGCATGGCCTTCTGGCGCGGCCAGATGGAGCGCTGCCTGCGCTGCTACGCCTGCCGCAACGCCTGCCCCATGTGCGTGTGCCGCGACTTCTGTGTGGCCGAAAGCCGCGATCCGCACTGGATGAGCCAGGATGACAGCACGCGCGAAAAACTCTTTTTCCAGACTGTGCATGCCCTGCATCTGGCCGGGCGCTGCACGGGCTGCGGCGAATGCCAGCGCGCCTGCCCGGTGGGCATCCCCATTCTGGCCCTGCGCCAGCAGATCGCCCGGGCCGTGGGGCAGCTCTTTGACGACTACAAGGCCGGTCTTGACCCGGCCGCCGTGCCGCCGCTGCTCGGCTACGAGCTGGAAGAAAAGAACATCCATGAGAGGGACTGGAAATGAGCATCACCCGCTTTGTCACATCCGACGGCCTGCCCGGCCTTCTGGCCTTCCTCTCGCAAAACGGCCGCCGCGTGCTCGTGCCCGTGGAAAAACCGGCCAACAAGCGCTCGGTGGTTTTCGAGGCCTGGAAGCAGGGCCAGCCCTTCACGCTGGAAAAGGCCACCGTGCCGCCCAAGGCGGCTGTGCTGCCCCAGTGCGAAACCCTGCTGACCTACAAAAAAAGCAAGGACCCGGAAAATCCGGAACGCGTGAGCATCAGCCTGGAGGACGGCATCAGGGCGCAGCCCACGGTGGTCTTTGCCTGCCGGCCCTGCGACGCGCGCGGCTTTGCCGTGCTGGATCGGCCCTATCTGGAAGGCCCCTTTGCCGATCCTTACTACAAGGCGCGCCGTGATCAGCTCACGGTGTTTACGCTGACCTGCGCCTCGGGCTGCAACACCTGTTTCTGCCACTGGGTCGGCGGCGGCCCCACCTCGCTTGAGGGCTCGGACGTGCTCATGACCGAGGTGGAAGGCGGCTATGTGCTTCAGGCTGTGACGCCCGGAGGCGAGGAACTGCTGGCCGCCACAGATCTGCCGGACGGCGCGGAGCGCTTCCCCCAGGCCGAAGAAGCGCGCAAGGCGGCCTGGGCCAGTCTGGAACCCGCGCCCAACATCAAGGACGCGCCGCAAAAACTGGCCGCCCTCTTCAGTAATGCGGAGTTCTGGCAGGAGCAGACCGATCGCTGCCTGTCCTGCGGGGCCTGCACCTACTTCTGCCCCACCTGCTATTGCTTCAGCATCACGGACGAGGGCGAGGGCCTGAGCGAAAAGGGCGGCCGCCGCCTGCGCAGTTGGGACAACTGCATGTCCTCCCTGTTCACCCGCGAGGCCAGCGGGCACAACCCGCGCGCGCTCAAGGCCTTTCGCATGCGCAACCGCGTGTCGCACAAGTTCTCCACCTATCCTGAAAACTGGGGAGCTTTCTCCTGCAGCGGTTGCGGCCGCTGCATCAGCAACTGCCCCGTCTGTCTGGACATCCGCGCCATAGTGCTTGCCGCGCTCAACGCCAGCCAGGCCACCGCCGAGTAGGAGCAAAACGCATGGCAACCAAGAAAACCTCCGGCAAAACCAAAGCCGCTTCCAAGTCCGCTTCCAAGCCTGTTTCCAAACCGGCGGCCACGGGCGCTGCGTCCCAAAAGCAGGCCGCCCGGGTTCCGGCTCCGGCCCGCGGGACACAGCCCGCGCTGCGGCCGGATGCGGAACTGGCAACGCGCGAAGTCCATTCCCCCGTGATCCGGGAGGAAGGCGAGCTGGCCCTCAAGGAAAGCGCGGTCCCGGCCACCGTGGAAACGCCGTCCGCTGCCGCCGGGCCGGCTCCCGCAGCCGCAGGCGAGGCCGCGCCCGCAGCCCAGGCCGCCACCCGTGCCCCGGTCACGGGCAAGGGCATGCGGCGGGAGATCTCTCCCCGGCCCAGGCCGCAGGGCAATCCCTACAAACCCATGCCCGCCACTGTGGCGGAAGTGATTCAGGAGACGGGCAACATCAAGACCCTGCGCGTGGTCCTGGACGATGCCGAAGCCATGCGATCCTTCAGCTACGAGCCGGGCCAGGTGGGGCAGCTCTCGGTGTTCGGCGCGGGCGAATCCACGTTTGTGATCAACTCCCCGCCCTCGCAAAAGGATTATCTGCAATTCTCGGTCATGCAGGCCGGGGAAGTGACCGCGGCCATTCATCGCCTCTCGCCCGGCGACAAGGTGGGCGTGCGCGCCCCCCTGGGCAATTACTTCCCCTATGAGAGCTGGAAGGGCAAGGATGTCTTTTTTGTGGGCGGCGGCATCGGCATGGCTCCTATCCGCACGATCATGCTGCATCTGCTGGAGCGCAAGGCCGATTACGGCAAAATCAGCCTGCTGTACGGCGCGCGCACGCCCAGGGACATGGCCTTCAGCTATGAGCTGGACGACTGGCTGCGGCGGCCCGACCTGGACTGCACATTGTGTATTGACGCGCCCTTTGAGGGCTGGGAGCACAAGGTGGGTCTGATCCCCAACGTGCTGCTGGAGCTGAACCCCGACCCGGCCAACTGCGTGGCCGTGCTCTGCGGGCCGCCGATCATGATCAAGTTTACGGTGCAGGCCCTGGAAAAACTGCACTTCGCGCCGGAAAACATCGTCACCACCCTGGAAAAGCGCATGAAATGCGGCATCGGCATCTGCGGACGCTGCAATATCGGCGGCCGTTACGTCTGTGTGGACGGGCCGGTATTTACCTGGAAGGAATTGCAGGAACTGCCGCCGGAGTTATAGAGCGTTTTGCTAATGAAATTAGCTAAACGCTCTGGCGACAGCGTTAGCTGGCGCCCGCGCCGAATGAGCGTCCAGACCGCGTTGCGGTAGCCGTTAGCAAGCTTTGCTTGCTTACGGATAGCGACAGCGGTTGCGTTGGCTGGCTGTCGCGGTAACCAGTTGCTGTCTTCATCCGTAGCTTCCTTCGTCGCAACGGCTGAAGCCTGGACGCGAAATGATGGCAGCGCCGCTTTTGAAATTGAATAATTTCAAAAGCAAAATGCTCTAGTCCCCGTTTCTTTGCATCCTTCACGGCCGCCGATCATTCCCGGCGGCCGTTTTTGTTTGCCTGTTGACAGGTGGCGCTGCATGGGCAATGGAAGAACAGTCGCAACGATCCATCCAAGGGAGAAAACATGAAAAAACTGCTTATTCTCTGCTGTCTGATGCTGGCGCTGCCCGCCGGGCTTCAGGCGGCTGACGAAAAAATCGATCCCTCTGCGTTCATCTGCGCGGAACTGGTGGCCATTGCCAGCGCCACAGGCCAGCCGCCCCTCTTCGAGGGCCTGCAAATCGACGGCTATGTCGCCGCAGCGCAGGGCAAAACCATCGCCGACCCGGCCATCATGGCGCCGCTGCTGGAGCAGGTCTATGCCGCCTGCCAGGCCAAGCCCGCGGAAAAGGTGGTCGCCGTCTGGCAGGCGGCCCGCAAAAGTCAGTCTGCATCCGCCGAGAGCCCCTGGCGCGCGGACAAGACAACCTGCAAGGACTACAGCGCCAATGAGGACGACGGCAGCGGCTTTGTGATCTGGCTGGATGGGTATAACCGCCAGAAGAGCGGCAAGCCCGGCTCGGTGCTGGAGAGCAATGAGACGCTCAAGACCTATCTGGACGCCTGCTCCAAAAAGCCCGATGCCCTGATGATCGACGTGATGCGCGAAAGCGTAAAATAGATCGCTTCGTTAAAAGCGTCTTTGCGGGTATTGCCGCATTCTCGCTGTTGCCGCAAGAGGAAGATGCGACCGCAGCGCTTGCCGTCCAACGGGCGCATCTTCATTGCCGCAGCAGGGCCTTGCAGTTGAGAGCGTTTTGCTGATGCAATTGGCAAAACGCTCTAAAAGCGCCGCAGCACCAGATCCTCAAGCGCGCGTTTGGGCACATGGTGGACGCCTTCGGCGTCGCGCCAATACGTCACTGATCCGTCTGCGGGCATGGGGGCCACGACGCGTTTTTCTTTGGCAACGCCCAGGCCCAGAACCAGGGCTATTTTCAGCCCTTGGGGCACGCCGAGCAAAGCGGGAGCGGCCTGGTGATCAAAGGACTGGATCATGCAACAGCCCCAGCCCCGGCCGGCGGCGGCCAATTGAATGGTCTGGGCGGCAATCCCCACGTCAAAGCAGGTCAGCTCCCTGCCGGTCTGCGGCATCAAAATAGCGATAAAGGCGGTGGGGCGCTCGCCGGGATGCGGACCTCCCCAGTCCTTGAGGGCTCCGGCCCAGCGGGTCAGGCTGAATAACCTTTGGCAGATGTCGCCCGGGCCCACCAGGATAAAGCGAAGCTCCTGGGCATTTTTGGCTGAGGGCGCAAGCCTCGCGCAATCCGTCAGCCAGTCGAGATCCGCCAGGCTTAAGGGCGCGTCTTCCTCAAAACGGCGGCAGGTGCGGGCCGCCTCCACATAGTGTTTGAAATCCATATTTCCTCCTTTCTGAAGATAGAGAGCGTTTTGCTTATGAAAGCAGCTAGAGCGTTTAAAAAAGCAATATGCTCTAAACGCGCTGCACCGTGGCAAGCAAAAACCACAACTGGCCCAACTCAATGGCAGCGCCCAGAAAATCGCCGGAAAGGCCGCCGTGCGCGCGCGCGAGGCGGGCCAAACGGCGCGTGAGCCAGCATTGCCCGGCCAGCAGGGCCAGACCTTGCCAGAAGCCGAGCCCGAGCGCGAGCAGAACAAGGATCGACAGCGCGGCTGCGAGCGTGTACGCGCGTGAAAGCGCGGGACTTGCCCCGGCGCAGGCCCGACCGCCTAAGGAGGAAGTTTCACGAGCGGGCGCGGACGCCGCAAGCCACACAGCGCAGGCCCGGCCCCAGGCCGGGGCCAGCGTCAGCGCCAGCCAGTGCCCGCCCGCCAGATGCCAGGCCAGAGCGACCCAGTGGCCACTGAAAACCAGCAAGAGGCTCAGCGCGCCAAAGGCTCCCAGGCGGCTGTCGCGCAGAATTTCCCAAAAACGCGCTCCCTGCGCGCCGCTGCCGCAGGCGTCGCCCAGATCCGCCACACCGTCCCAATGCAGGCCGCGCGTGCACCAGAGCTCCAGTCCCAGCCAGAGCCAGGCCGCCGCCAGGGCGCCCAGCGTGTGCGCCACGGGGCCTGTGCCCAGGGAAGAGAAAAAGGTCAGCGCCAGAGCGGCCGCCAAGGCAAAAAGGCAACCCAGAACCAGGCCCGCCGCGGCGAACCAGGGCACGCACGCGATCAGGGATGCGTCCGTAAAACTGCGGGGCGGCGCAAGGCGGCTCAAAAAAGCCAGGGCATCCAGAAAATGCGCGAGCCTGCCTGTGACGGCCCCGGCCATTCGGTTTGGCGGCAAAGGTGTTGCGTATCGTCTCATATCTGATGCCGTCCGGGGCTGGGAACAGTCTCTCGGAGTATTTTCTGCTTGAGCAAAGACAAGAAGCCTGGGCTGAAGGCGACCGCGCTCGTCCTTGTTGCGGACTCCGACGACATAAGCCTGCGTGCCGTGCTTGCAAGCAGCTATAGAGCATTTTGCTACTGAAATTAGCAAAATGCTTTACTATTTAGATGCGTCTGCTCTGGAGGCGAAAGGCGGCCCGGCCTTGCCCGGGCCGAGAGGCGGCCAGGCTGCCAAAGCGCGCCGCAGGGGAATTTCAGCGGGTTTGGGTATGGTTGAAAGCCAGGGCATAGAGATGGTGAAAAAAATCCACATACTCCACGTGAACCCGTTCAGGCACTTTAATGCGGGCAGGCGCAAAATTCAGGATCGATGTCAGCCCCGCGTCCATCAGATGTTGGGCGGCGCGTTGCGCGCGTTCCGGCGGGGTGGTGATGATCCCGATCTCAATGCCCAGTTCCGCCACCATGCCTTTGAGATCTTTCGTGCAATGCACTTCAAGGCCGTGAACAATTTCACCGATTTTGAAGGGATCGCAGTCGAAGATGCCCACAATATTGAAGCCGCGGGCGCGGAATTCCCCGTGGTTCAAAATGGCCTTGCCCAAGTTGCCCACGCCGATCAGCGCCATGCGCCATTCGCGGTCCACCCCGAGGGAAGCGGTGATGGCCGCGATCAGCGAGGTCACATGATAGCCCACGCCACGGATGCCGAATTCGCCGAAGTAGGCAAGATCTTTGCGGACTTGCGAGCCGTTGACCCCGCAGGCTTCGGCCAGAGGATTGGAGGAAATGACTTCCACTTCGTCGCGGGCAAAATTTTCAAGCACCTGCACATAGGTGGCAAGTCGCTGGATTGTGGCGCGGGGAATGTGCTTGCTTTTGGGCTGGCTGACCATGAGGATACCTTGCGCTTCGGCGGATGACCAAAAGCGAAATTATGTGAAACTAAAGTATTTACCAGTATACAGGAAAAGCGACGCTTTCGCAAGAGGGAGCCGTGGGGGAGACATTCACGCTTTCAATGAAAATGATATGGCAACAATCTGAAATTCAAAACGAATTTTTTCGAAAATCATCTCAAAGGTGAATCCCTCGAGGCGAGCAATGAGGCCAATCACGGCGGGAAAAGGCGACCTGCCGGAAGAAGCGACGCATGCGGCGGCGCGGAGATAAAAAAAGGAGGCCGAGGCCTCCTTTTTTATTATCGCAATGGAAAAACTACGCGTACGGGTTGGCGTAGAGCAGAATAAAGCTGATGACCAGGGCGTAAATGGCCAGGGATTCAATGAAGGCGAAGGCCAGGATCATGGTGCCGGTGATTTTGCCGCTCACGTCGGGGTTGCGGGCAACACCCTCGCAAGCGCCCTTGAGACCCAGGCCCATGCCGATGCCGCAGCCGAAAGCCGCAATGCCGATGCCCAAGGCCGCGGCCAGGCAGGTATAGCCCAGAGCGGCCGAATCAAGCTGGTTGGCGGCAAAAGCCATGCTGGCCAGACCCAGCAGCGCCACGGTGTTCAGGGCGACCATCAGAAATTTACGCATGAGAGCACTCCTTACACTGGTTTATTGTTGGGTCGCGTGCGACCATTCCCCACAAAGCGACAGAGCGGGCGGCATACGCCGCGCAAAAACTTGCGGCGCGGCCGGCTCCATTCTGCAGGCATTAATGCTCGGCCCCTTCCAGAGCGCCCTTGATGTAAAACATGGTCAGCATAAAGAACACAAAAGCCTGCATGGTTTTGCCCAGAAGAAAGAGCGCGTAGATGGGCAAGGTGCCCAGCAGGGGCGCCATGACGAAAAAGAGAATCATCACGATTTCCTCGCCCCGGATATTGCCGAAAAGACGCAGGGAAAGCGAAACCGGCCGCGAGAGATGCGAGACGATCTCCAGCGGAAACATGAGTGGTATCAGAAATTTGGACGGCCCGGTGAACTGGTTGATATAGTGCGCTTTCCAGCGGATCAGGCCTACGGCGTTATAATAGACCAGCACGAAAAGCGCCATGCAGACCGTGGTGTTCAGATTGGCCGTGGGCGCGTCAAAGCCGGGAATCAGGCCCATGAGGTTCATACAGAAGATGTAGATGAACATCCCTGCCAGCAACGGCACATACTTGCGCCCCACTTCGCCCATGGTCGAACAGACGAAGCGTTCAATAGTGTCAATGAGCGCCTCGAAAAAGTTCTGCAAACCTCCGGGCACCAGGGTCAGACGCCGACGCACCAGCAAAGCCACCACAAAGAGTATGGCCATGCAGACCCAGGAATAGAAGACGTGCTTGAATTCCACCACCTGTCCGCCGATGGTGACTGTGTCCATGTCCATAAATGTGGAGAGCAATACCGGATGCGGCAAACCACCTGCCATGAGCCATGCCTCCTGTCTGGATACAAGCTGAAGCGTCGTTTCGGAGCATTTTCACAGTGAAAATGCTCGGTAGGAGAATCGTTGGCGCAGTATCCCGTCGCTCCGGCGCGGCGAGCCCGCAGTGCCGGAACAGTGCCGAAAAAGCCTCTGAGCATCGGGCCGGGCCTGCGCCGCGCGGCGCCTGCCGCTTCAGGTTCGCCCGTTTCTCGTGGCGTGCGCGTTGCGCGAAACCAGGGCGAACGTCAGCAGGGCCGTGGCCGCGCTCGCGGTCAAGCCGCCCAGAATGGCGGAAGCCGGAGCCTTGCAGACAATCAGGGCCACATAGAGCAGCGCGGCCACAAACAGCAGCCTGCCGCCCCAGTGAAACAAGACCACGCGCAAAAACGCGGCGCTGTACTCGCCCAGACCCGCGCGCAGAAAAAAGCGCGCCAAGCCCCAGAACGTCAGGGTCATAATGCCCAGGCCCACGCCGAACCAGAAAAACCAGGGCGTCAGCGTGAAGGCAAGGCCCCCGCCCAGCAGAAAAAAACCTGTCAGCAAGATCTCGTTGCGCACCAGAGGCCGGATAACCGGGTGGCCGATGCCCCGCCGCCAAAGCCAGGCATCAAGGCCGTGCATCATGCTCTTCAGGGCGCGCATCGCTGCTCGTCTCGCTGGTCTGCTGTGCGACCGGGTCGGCCGCTGCCGCAAGGCCTTTGCGGCGGGCGTCCTCGGCAGCCATTTTTTTTAAAAGATGCCGGGTATCCCGGTAGACATTCAAAAAGCCCGCGGCAATCCCGATCATCAGAAAAATCAACTTGCCCCAGGGGCCCGTGCCCAGCCAGTAATCCAGGCCGTACCCGAGGGCAAAGCCGACCAGCGGGCCGCTGACCAGATGCAGGCCGATGACGCCCGTGGTGGCCAGGGCTTCCATGCCGCTTTGCTGTTGCCTGAGGATATCTTTAAAAGACATTGCCGCCCCCGCGTGATGTCAGGCGGCGCGCATTTCCGGCCAACTGACCCGGAACCCCCAACAAGTGTAAATTATCACAGCCTCGTTGGCGCGTCAACGGCTTTGCAGGGAAATATATGGCTTGCACGCACTTTTTCATGGGCCGCTTCCTCACGCGGCACGTTGCCAGAGGCTCAGGCATTCCAGATGCGGGGTGTGCGGGAACAAATCCACTATGGCCAAGCGCTTCAGGCCGTACTGAGAGGAAATGCCCACAGCGTCCCGGGCCAGGGTGGCGGGGTTGCATGAAATATAGAGCAGCCGCCGTGGGGCGAGCCGCAGCAAATTGCCCAGGGCCCTGGGCGAGAGCCCGGCTCGCGGCGGATCGACAAGGGCCGTGTCCCAGGTCCGGCAGATCGGGCCGCTGCCCGTGCCGGCACGATGCTCCAGAGCCGCGGCGTCATCGGCCAGATAGCGACAGTGGGCAAGGCCCATGATTGCGGCGTTGCTGCGGGCCAGAGCCACGGCCCGCGCGTCGCATTCCAGACCCAGCACGCGCTCGAAAGACGGCGCCAGAACAAGACCCGGCGCGCCCACGCCGCAGTAGAGATCCAGCAGACCGCCGCCCGGCGGGGTGCGAGGGACGAGCATGTCCCGGGCCAGCCGGGCCAGGGTCTGTGCGGCCCCGGTGTTGACCTGAAAGAAAGAGGCCGCGTCCAGGCTGAAGAGGCGATCCGCCAGGGGCAGATGGAGCAGCGCCGCTTCCGGCCGCTCGCGGCCCTGATCGTCCAGGGTCAGCACGCGCCGCTCGCCCGCCGCCAGGTTCTCGCGGCTGCCGCGTTCCTCATGAATGAAGGCGGCCAGGGCCGGAAAGGCTGCCAGCAGATTTTTGCCCAGAACGCGCACCGCGGCGCGCCGGGCCCTGTCGCCCGGACTGGTGACGCACAGGGCCCACCAGCGCGGCGCGGGATTCTCTGCCGTGCGGCCGCGCCGCAGGATCAGAAAGCGCCAGAAACCGTGGTCGCGCTGCCCTGCTGCGCGCTCGTCGCGCTCCGCGCGGGGGACATAGGGCGCAAAATTGCTGCGGGCGGCCAGATCGCGGACAGCGTCGACGATTTCACAGGCCGGCGGCGGCAGCAGCACGCACCCCGGCACCGGTATCGCCTCCAGGCTTCCCCGGCGGCGCAGCCCCAGGATCAGACGCCCATCCCGATCCGACCCGAAGGCGAATTCCATTTTGTTGCGAAATTCCCGCAGCCGGGGCGAAGGATGCACGGCTTCCAGAACAGACTCCAGCATGGCTCGATCCAGCCGGCCGATGCGGGTCAGGGCGTCCAGCGCCAGTTGCCTTTTCCAGTCCAGTTGCCGGGCATAGGGCATGATCTGCAGCGGGCAGCCCCCGCATATCCGCTGATGCGGGCAAAGCGGCGGCACGGCGTCAGGCGCCGGGCGCAAGATATCCAGCGCAACCGCCTCAATGAGCCGCGGCTTGCGACGCACGGCTTGCGCGCGCACGATTTGCCCCGGCAACCCGCCGGATATGAAAACAACGGTTCCGGCAGCCGGGTCGGAGAGTGCGCCCGGGCAGGCCGCGTCGCCATTGCCGAGGCGGCCTACGCCGCGCCCGTCGTGAGCCAGGGCCTGCACGGCCACGGTAAGGATCTCATTCATGATTTTTCTGCATAGCAGCGCCGCTGCCCTTTGCCAAGAGCCATGCCGGGGCAGCCGCCTCCTGGGCGCGGCTCCTTTGGTTGCGGCGGGCCCTTGCGTGATGGTAAAAATTTTGCGGCGCGACTCTTGACTTTTTTCAGGGCATGGGGCAAATGTACCTTTCTCTTTCTGGAGGTTGAGCATGTACGCGATTATCGAGACCGGCGGCAAACAGTACCGCGTCGAGGAAGGTTCCAAAGTTGTTGTGGAAAAACTCGCGGCCCAGGCAGGCAGCGAGATTACCCTGGACAAGGTGCTGATGATCGGCGGCGCTGACTGCAAAGTGGGCGCGCCGTATCTTGCCGGAGCCGCCGTGACCGCGGAAGTGCTGGATCAGGGGCGCGGCCCCAAGATCATGGTGTTCAAACGCTGGCGGCGCAATGACTCGCGCAAGTTGCGCGGGCATCGCCAGGACTGTACCACCATTCGTGTCAAAAGCATCAATAGTTAGTACCCTGTAAGGCATACAGGTACAGGGTATCGTTCGCCGGGCGAAAGTCCGGCGCGTCGCCAAAGGCGGCATGGGTTCTGTCGAAAACAGCGTTTTTTGGCAGAATGCCGATTCGGAATTTTGATAAGAGTTAATGTTACTCTGCTCCGGCGGCAATTTTTGCATTCTGGCATGACAAAAAGCCCAAGGGTTTTGCGGCGGCGCAGCCGTCGTGAGTGAGCGAAAACGACCGAAGGCAGCCCTTCAGGCGCTGGCCCCGTTGGCGACCTGAGGCGTCTGCGGGTTAGGGCTGCAGACCTCAAGCGCATACAGCGCCACAGCACCGAGAAGGACGTTTTTCGCAAACGATCCTGCAAAAATTTCGTTCGTCAGCGTGCGCGAAATTTTTGCCATCAGACAGTACGCTGAATCCGGAAACGGAAGAATCAGCGCCCAGGGAGGCTATCATGGCTCACAAGAAAGCAGGCGGCTCTTCGCGCAACGGCCGCGACAGCGCAGGGCAGCGGCGCGGCGTCAAGCGTTTCGGCGGTCAGCGCGTGCTGGCCGGCAATATTCTGGTTCGTCAGTTGGGCACTACCGTGTACCCCGGCGCGGGCGTCGGCATGGGCAGGGATTTCACCCTGTTCGCCAAGATCGATGGCGTGGTGCGCTTTGAAAAATATATGCGCAAGCGCCGTGTGCTCACGCGCGTGCATGTGGAGGCTGCCGCCTGAGAGCGCGGCCGCAGGAATTTGTAAAAGGGAAGGGGCCGACGCGGTTGCGCGGCCCCTTTTCTTTTTGCGTTTTTGCAGGCAAATTGAATCACTTCCGCCTGTAAAAGTCGCGTTCAAGCCGCTTGCGGCAGGAACGCCGGCTCCCGGCGCGGAAGGCACTGCCCCGTTTCACAGCGCCAGGGCCGCCGTCCCGGTTGCGAAATATATTACCTGTACTTGCCCTTTGGGCCAAAGGCTCTGTTATGAGATTTGTGGATGAAGCAAAAATACGGATCAAAGCCGGGAATGGCGGGCATGGCTGCGTGTCCTTCCGGCGGGAAAAGTTCGTGCCCCGCGGCGGCCCGGACGGCGGCGACGGCGGCGACGGCGGTTCGGTGCTGCTCAAAGCCGACAGTCGTCTGCTCTCGCTCTACGATTTCCGTTTGAAACGCCAATATGAAGCGCAGAACGGGCGACCCGGCCAGGGCAGCCAGTGCGGCGGCAAAAAAGGCGACGATCTGGTGCTGCATCTGCCTGTGGGCACCCTGGTCTTTGTGGAGGAGCCGGAAGGCGAACGCCTGCTGGCGGATCTCAGCGAGCCGGACGCTGAAGTGCTCGTGGCGCGCGGCGGCAGAGGCGGCAAAGGCAATGAGCATTTCAAGTCCTCCACCATGCGGGCGCCGCGTTTTGCTCAACCCGGCGAGCCCGGCGAGGAGTTCAACCTGCGCCTGGAGCTGAAAATCCTGGCGGATGCCGGACTGATCGGCCTGCCCAATGCGGGCAAGTCAACATTGATTGCGCAGCTTTCCGCGGCGCGCCCGAAGATTGCGGACTATCCCTTCACCACGCTCACGCCCAATCTGGGGGTGATGATCGATGAAAGCGATCCGGATCGCCGCATGGTCATTGCCGATATTCCCGGGCTCATTGAAGGGGCGCACCAGGGGCAGGGATTGGGGCACCGTTTTCTGAAACATGTGGAACGGACGCGCTTTCTGGTGCATGTTCTGAGCATTGAAGATGTGGGCGACGCCGACCCCTGGGCCGGTTTCACGCTGGTTAACGAGGAATTGCGGCATTTTGATCCCGAGCTGGCCGAGCGGCGGCAAATTGAAGTGATCAATAAAACAGATCTGGCGGACGAGGCAAGGCTTGCGGCCTTGAAGGACCGCGCGGAAGCTGACGGACGCCGCATCTATTTTATTTCGGCACGCGAAGGGCAGGCCCTGGAACCTCTGGTGGCCGAGCTCTGGAAGTTGCGCGACGAGAGTATGCGCCACGAGCCGCTGATCAGGACGGCGCAGGCAGAAGCGGAAGCCGTGGAAGAATTCCCGGAGATCGAAGTGATCTATACCCGCGAATAAGCGAGAGGCGGCCAGAGCATTTTCAAAGTGAAAATGTTCTGACAATATTGTAGGCTCCCAGCCCGCGCGCAAGCGCGGATTCGGCGGAGGCGGCATGGAAGCGCGGCAACCCGGATTCCGGGAAGACTGGCGGCAGGAGCGGGCGCGTGTGACTGCCCTGGCCCGGATTGTGGTCATCAAGGTGGGCAGTGCTGTGCTGGCTGACTCCAGGGGGCTCAATGCCCAGGTGCTGGACAGCCTTGCCCGGCAGGTGGCGGATTTGCAGCGGCGCGGGGATGATCCCGCAGGCCGCCGCCTGGTGCTGGTTTCGTCCGGGGCCGTGGCCGCCGGACGCGCCGCTCTGGCCGCGCGCGGGCAAAGCGTGGAGACGGTGGGCCTGGCGGCCCGCCAGGCCGCGGCCGCCGTGGGCCAGGGGCAATTGATGCGGGCCTGGGACAAGGCTTTTTACGCCCACGGCCTGCCCACGGCCCAGGTGCTCCTGACCCGCGACGATCTGCGCGCGCGCGCACGCTTTCTGAACGCCCGGAACACCTTTGCGGAACTGCTGCAATGGCGCGTGCTGCCCATTGTCAATGAAAACGACACGGTCTCGGTGAGTGAGCTCAAGTTCGGCGACAACGACTGCCTGGCCAGCCTGCTGGTCAATCTCACTGGCGCGGACCTTTTCGTCAACCTGACCTCCTCGCCCGGTGTGCTGGCCGAGGCTCCCCAGTGGAAGCCGGACGCGCCGGTGCTGGATCATATTGACGACGTGGCGGCTCTGGATCTGAATCAGCTTTGCGGGGGCAAGACCTCCGTGGGCACGGGCGGCATGTATTCCAAATTGCTGGCCGCGCGTCGCGCCGCGCAGATCGGCGTGCCCACCCTGATCCTGCCGGGCCGCGCCCCTGATGTGCTGGCCCGCGCCTTTGCCGTTGCGGCAGAAGAAAGCTCTTCGCCGGATCTTCCCGGAACCTGGGTGCGCCCTGCGCAACATGCCATCCCGCGCCGGAAATTCTGGCTGGCCTATCAGTCCGAACCCGCGGGCAGCGTGATTGTGGACGAAGGCGCGGCCCAGGCCCTGTTGCGCAAAGGCGGCAGTCTTTTGCCCGGCGGCGTGCGGCAGGTGGAGGGAGCGTTCCAGAAAGGCGCGCTGGTGCGGGTCAGCCATGCGGGCCGAAGCCTTGGCGTGGGCCTTTCCAATTACAGCGCCGCGGACCTCAGGAAAATCATGGGCCTCAAGCGGCATGAAGTGGCGGCCATTCTGGGCGACGCGCACTATCCGGAAGTGATCCACAGGGATAATTTGCTTCTGGATGCGGCGGTGTAAAGCGTGTTCCGCGCAAAAAGCCCAGGCTGCCTCGGGCGGAGGCCTGCGCCGTGAGCCGCCGAGGCAGGTTTGCGCCTGCGGCCCGGGGACTTAGAGCATTTTCACTTTGAAATTGCTCTGGCGGCCGCGGGAGCGGACGCCCGCGCCGAATGAGCGTCCAGACCGCGTTGCGGTAGCCGTTAGCAAGCTTTGCTTGCTTACGGATAGCGACAGCGGTTGCGTTGACTGGCTGCCGCAGTAACCAGTTGCTGTCTTCATCCGTAGCTTCCTTCGTCGCAACGGCTGAAGCCTGGACGCGAAATGATGGCAGCGCCGCTTTTGAAATTGAATAATTTCAAAAGCAAAATGCTCTAGAACATATTGCTTTTAAAACGCTCCGGCGCTGCACAGCGCCACAAACGCGCAGGGCGCGCCCCTCATCGTGAAGACGGGGGCGCGCCCTGTGCGCGTCAGGCAGGGGGCAGGCCTCAGATGCGGATGCTGTCGCGGATGTCTTCCAGGCGGGCCTTGGCGAACATCAGATAGGACAGAACCAGCTCGCCGGAGTTGAAAGACGAGGTGATGTAGAGCGGGTCATAGGTGCAGATGCGGTTCAGGTACTCCATGACCGCGGCCATGTTGTCCTCATTGTTTTTGGCCCGGATCTCGGGATACAGAACATACAGGGTATTGATGAAGTCCCGCAGCACCAGCGCGATGCCCTGCACTTCGTAGATGCGGTTATCCAGCTCATGAAAAGACATGTTCTGGGCATTTTCCAGCAGGCCCAGGGCGTAGCCCAGCAGGTTTTCGCCGGTGACAGTGACAAAGGAGGCGTACAGATCGTCGGTGCGGCAATTATAGACGCCCGTGCCCTTGTCCAGAGAGTCTTTATACTGCTCCAGCAGCGTGAGGCCCTTTTTGTAGGCGCCCTCGGCCGAAGGGAACATGAAGCTGCGCGGATCCAGGGCAAAGCTGTTGATGCGCGCTTTATAGAGAAATTCGCTTTCGCGGTCGCTGGAGCCCAGTTTGGCGATCTGGCTGGAATAGAGATCCAGCAGGAATTTTGTGGCGTGGTAGACGCCATATTGGCGGTAGGCGCGGTTATCCAGCACGAAACGGTTGAAGATGATGTCGTTGAAGCTCCAGCCGAAGGGGGAATCCAGCTCATAGCGCAGTTGATGGGTAATGGCGTCCAGCAGGATTTTGCCTTTTTCATTGTCGGCAAGCTGGTCGGCATTTTCGGGCACGGCTACGGGCTCCGGAAAGGTGGTGGCGTCCACCATGCCATAAACGCGTTGCAGGCCCCAGATCACAACCAGAATGCCCACCAGAAGACTGGCCTGCACGGCCAGGGTTTTCAGCACAACGCGCATTTTCAACACCGGGGGAAGTTCAGGCAGTTTCATGAAAAAAATCCTCGCTTGAGAGACGGTGAGCTGCGCCGTTCCGGCTGAACGGCCTCGCCTTATACTAAGAACGTATCGGCCCGGCGGAAGGGGCAGGGCTGAAAAAACTCTCATCTTGGCACATACGGCCTTTCAAAGCCGATCTGCTCTGGCATGTCCGCACACTGCGCTTTCCAGTCACACGAAATGATAGCCTTCTTCCAGAGCTCTGGCATTGATCGGGAGCAACGCGGCGTAATGCGCGCTGATCACGCGCTTGAGCGCGTCCTGCACGACCGCGAGCGGCAACGCGCCCGTGGCCTTGAGCCAGGCGCCCAGGGCCACCATATTGGCCAGCTTCACATTGCCCAGCGCGTGCGCCATGTCGTTGACCGGAATGTAGACGCTGCGCAGCCCGGCGTCCAGCAGGGTTTTGTCGATCAGCGAGGCATTGACGATCTGCACGCCTTCGGGGCGAAGGCGCGCCTGGAATTTGCGCAGCGAGGGCTCGTTGAGCATAATGGTGGAAAGCGGCTCCCGCACCAGAGGGGAGCCGATGGGATGCGTATCCAGCACAACCGTGCAGTTGGCCGTGCCCCCGCGCATTTCCGCGCCGTAGACCGGAATGAAGCTCACTTCCAGGCCCTGCTCCATGCCCGCCTGCGCCAGCAGATTGCCGATCAGCATCACGCCCTGGCCGCCGAAACCGGCAATAATCACGTCCCGGTACTCAGTCACGGGGAACCTCCCTGGCTTTTGCGCCGCCCGTGCCGCTCGCATCCTTGAACACGCCCAGGGGAAAGACCGGGATCATGACTTCGGCAATGCGCCTGTTGGCCGCCACCGGGTCCAGATGCCAGTTGGTCGGGCAGCCGGCGAGCAGTTCCACAAAGCCGAAGCCCAGGCCCGCGATCTGTGCCTCAAAGGCTTTGCGCACCGCCCTTTTGGCCGCCAGCACATGTTTGACCGAATCCAGGGCGCAGCGCTCGGCATAGGCCACGCCCTGCAACTGGGCCATGATTTCCGTGAGGCGCACCGGCCCGCCCTCGTTGCTCAGGGAACGGCCCTGGCGGGTGGTGGTGGTTTTCTGCCCCACCAGGGTCGTGGGGGCCATCTGGCCGCCGGTCATGCCGTACACCGTATTGTTGATGAAGATCGTGGTGATCTTTTCGCCCCGGTTGGCCGCGTGCAGGGACTCGGCCAGACCGATGGCCGCCATGTCGCCGTCGCCCTGATAGGTGAAGACCACGGCTTCGGGCCGCGCGCGGCGCACGCCCGTGGCCACGGCGCAGGCCCGGCCGTGCGGGGCCTCCAGGCCGTCCACGTTGAAATAATCATAGGTAAAGGTGGCGCAGCCCACCGAGGCCACCAGGATGGTCCTTTCGGCCACGCCCAGCTCGTGCAGCACCTCGCTGACCAGACGGTGCGCAATGCCGTGATGGCAGCCGGGGCAGTAATGCGTGACGCGCCCGTTGAGCACGGGATTGCCGTCGAAAACAAGGCGTTCGCCCTCGCGCGGGCGCAGGAGCGCTGCCGTTTGCGGGTCTTGCATGATCACTTCTCCTTGAGGGCCTGGAGCATGGGGTCCACAAGCTCTTCCGCGCCGATAAACAGGCCGGGCATCACCCCGTGCCAGCGCGTTTCGGCCGTGCCGTTCAGGGCCAGGCGCACATCCTCAACCATCTGGCCAATGTTCTGCTCAATGACCAGAAAACGCCGCCCCGGCGCCAGGGCGCGCAGCGCCTCATCCGGGAAGGGGTAGAGCGTCACGGGTCTGAACAGCCCCAGCTTGTGGCCCTGGCCGCGCAAACGCCGGATGGCGCTGCGCGCGATGCGGGCCATGGAGCCGAATGCCACCACAACCAGTTGCGCGTCGTCCACGTCCGATTGCTCCCAGGCGGTTTCCGCGCGCATGGCCTCATAGGAGCGCATCAGCATACGATTGCGCTCGGCCAGCGCGCCTTCGGCCAGATACACGGATTTGAGCAGACGCGGCGCCGCGTTCCCGCCGCGCGCGCCATAGCCCTCCAGCCGCCAGTCAGCGGCCAGGGCCCGGATCTGCTCAGGGCGCAGCGCGCCCGCGGGTGGCACGCGGCGCACCGGTTCCTTGATCTGGCCAACCATGGCGTCGCCCAGCACCATGACCGGATTGGCGTACCTGAAGGCCAGGGCAAAGGCCCGGAACATGAAGTCATAGCACTCCTGCGCCGTGGCCGGAGCCAGCGCCAGGTTGCGGTGATCGCCGTGGCCGCCGCCCTTGACCGCCTGGAAATAATCCCCCTGGGAAGGGCCTATATCTCCGAGACCCGGGCCGCCGCGCTGCATATTGACGATCACGCCGGGGATCCGGCTGCCCGCCATATAGGAAATGGCTTCCTGCATCAGTGAGATGCCGCAGCCCGAGGAGGAGGTCATGGCCGGGATGCCGCAGGCCGCCGCGCCCAGGAGCATGTTGGAGGCGGCCACCTCACTTTCGGCCTGCACGAACTGCCCCCCGTTTTCCGGCAGCAACCAGGAAAGCGTCTCGGGGATTTCGTTCTGCGGCGTGATCGGATAGCCGAAATAGCAGCGGCAGCCCGCATCCACCGCGCCGAAGGCCACAGCCTCATTGCCCTTGATCAGCACGCGCCCGGGCGCGTTTTCGGCGTGCGCCGCGCTCATGCCGCGCCTCCCTTGTGTTTGCCGCTTTTAAACACGCGGATGGCCACGTCCGGACAGATAATCGCGCAGGAGGCGCAGCCGGTGCATACGCCGGCCATCTCCATGACTTCGTACCCCTGCCGGTTGTAGCGGCCCGACGGGCGCAGGATGCCCACAGGGCAGACCTCCACGCAGAGCTTGCAGCCTTTGCAGCGCTCTTCCAGAAAAACGACTCGTGACATGTGCGCTCCCTGGGAAGCGCCGGCCGTCCGCGTCAGCGGATCAACATGGCGTCCCCGTAAGAAAAGAATCTGTAGCCCCGCGCCACGGCCTCGGCATAGGCGGCCAGCACGCGCTTGCGCCCGGCAAAGGCCGAGATCAGCATGAGCAGGGATGATTCAGGCAGATGGAAGTTGGTCAGCACGGCATCCGTCACGCGGAAGCCCCGGCCGGGATACAGGAAGATGTCGGTCCAGCCCGTATAGGGCTGCACCCGGCCGCACAACTCGGCCACGCCTTCCAGGGCGCGCACGCTGGTGGTGCCGACCGCGACCACCGGGCGCTTCTCGGCCCTGGCCCTGGCCACAGCTTCGGCGGTTGCCTCGGGAATTTCCACATATTCCCGGTGCATACGGTGGCCGCGGATATCCTCGCTGCGCACCGGGCTGAACGTGCCGTACCCCACATACAGCGTTACTTCGGCCCACTGAAAGCCCGCCCGCGTCAGCTCCCGGCGCAGCTCGGGCGTAAAATGCAGCCCGGCCGTGGGCGCGGCCACGGAGCCGGTCTTGTCGTCCCTGGCGTAGACTGTCTGATAGCGGTTGAGATCTTCCTCGCCGTCGGCCCGTTTGATATAGGGCGGCAGGGGAATGTGCCCGGTGGCGGCAAAGGCTTTGGCCAGATCTCCCTGCCAGCGCAGGCGCACCCGGCGGCGGCCAAACGGGCCGGACTGCAGCACGGTTACCCTGATGCCCGCGCCGAAGTCAAAGGTTTCGCCTTCGCGCACGCTGCCGCCCGCGCGCACCAGCCCTTCAGCCTCGGCGCTGAAAGCGCCCTCCGCTCCGGCCCGCGCATCAGGCGCGGCCTGCGCCAGCACCAGCGGCAGGGGCGTGAGCAGCAGAAATTCCACCTTGCCGCCCGTGGCCCGCGAGCCCAGCAGGCGGGCCTGGAGCACGCGCGAATTGTTGACCACGATCAGCGCGTTTTCCGGCAACAGGCCGGGCAGATCGCTGAAGCGCGCATGGCGCAGATCGAGATCGCCCGTCCGGGGCATGACCAGCAGCCGGGACGCTCCCCGCTCTTCCGGCGGGAACTGGGCAATCTGCTCCGGCGGCAGCTCGAAATCATAGCTGCTCAGAAAAAAATCCGCTTCTTCGGTGATCATGACTGTCCTAAGCCCCATCAATATGTCCGGCGCGCGGCCGGGCTTGTCAGCGCGCCGCGGAGCGGCTAGGATGGGTTCGATAATCCGGGCGGGCCAGGCCCGGCGGCCAAACCCTCGGCCCCCGGCCCCCCGGCCTGAACGATCCGCGCTATCCGGGGAGGAAGGAGTATAGCCATGCGACGCACGCTTGTCACCCTCGCTCTGGGGCTGCTTTTTGCCGCGGCCACGGGCTGCGCCTCCCTTGGGGTCGGCAACCCCTTCAGCAATGACCCGCTGACCGGCGGCACGGCGGCCGGGGTCAGTCAATTGCTGGACGTGCCCCTGCCCATGGGCATGGAACGCTATGCCTCGCACGGCTATCTGACCTACGGCGCGGACGGCGGCCGTGAAGGCCTGGAAACCCTGCGCGGCAATGTGGACGCCTCACGGGCGGCGCAAAGCCTGTTCACAACCTTGCAGAGCCAGGGCTGGCAGTTGCGTCTTTCCCTGCGCAAAGGGGATCGCGCCGTGTACGTCTATGAAAAAGGCACGACGCTGGCCGTCCTGGCCTTTCGCCGCCAGACGGTCCTGACCATCCTGGAAATCTGGTCCGGCAGCCGCCTGCCCGACGGCGCGAGCCTGAGCCTGCCCGGCTCGGAAAGCCCCACAGCGGAACTGCCCGGCGAGGCATATCCCCCGCTGGACACTGCCGGCGCGGCAGAGCCTGCCGCAAGCCCGCGGCCCGCGCCCGGCGCCACCGAGCATTGGGGCGACGGCGCCACGGGTTCCGGCGGCCTGCAGGAGCGCAACCTGTGACCCCTTTCGGGCAAAGCACGCATTTTGCCAACAGCCGCCTGCATTTGGGCGTCTGCGGCTCCGTGGCCTGCTGCAAGGCCCCGGAACTGTTGCGGGCCTGGCGCGCGCTCGGCATCCATGTTTCGGTGACGCTCACCGCCGGGGCGCAGCGTTTTGTGACGCCGCTGCTCTTTGAATCCCTGGGCGCGGCCCCGGTCTACACGGACATGTTCGCGCCCGGCCAGGAAGTATTCGCGCATCTGGAGCCGGGGCAGCACGCCCAGGCTCTGGCGCTGGCTCCGGCCTCGGCCGACGCGCTCTCGCGTCTGGCGGCCGGCGCGGCTTCGGATCTGCTCTCGGCGCAGGCCCTGGCCTTTGACGGCCCCCTGATCCTGGCTCCGGCCATGAATCCGCGCATGTGGGCCCACCCGGCCACACGGGCCAATACGGCCTTGCTGCGGGAGCGCGGCGCGCGGCTGGTGGCGCCCGCTTGCGGCGGCACGGCCTGCGGCGACCAGGGCGAGGGCAGGCTGGCCGAGCTGCCGGAAATTTTTCTCGCGGTCTTGCAGGCCCTGGCCCCGCAGGATATGGCCGGAAAAAAGGTGCTGGTCACCCTGGGGCCAACCCGTGAAGCCTGGGACGGCGTGCGTTTCTGGTCCAATCCCTCCAGCGGCCTGATGGGCGCGGCGCTGGCGATCTGCGCCTGGCTGCGCGGGGCCGAGGTGACGGCCGTCTGCGGCCCTGGCGGCGCGGCGCTTTTGCCGCAAGGCGTGCATCGCTGCGAGGTTTGCGGCGCGCGGGACATGTTCGAGGCCGCGCGCGCCCTCTGGCCGGGCATGGACATGGGCATGTTCGCCGCGGCTGTGGCGGATTTTTCACCCATTCCGCTGGGCGCGCGCAAATTCAAAAAATCCGAGGCGCCGGAGGGCTTCAGCATAGCGTTTACGCCCAACCCCGATATTTTGCAGACCCTGGCCGCCGCGCGCCGCAACGGCCCGGACGCGCAAAAAGTTCTCGGCTTCGCCGCGGAATGCGCGCCCGGCACAGAGGCGCTCCTGCCTTTGGCACGCGCCAAACTGGCCCGCAAAAAGGCGGATCTGCTGGCCGCCAATCAAATCAACGCGCCCGCCTGCGGTTTTTGTTCCCCTACCAACAGCATGGCGGTGGTGGACGCTCACGGCCGCGAGGAAATCTGGCCCTCGCAGAGCAAGGCCGACGTGGCCTGGGAGTTGTGCTCATGGCTTTTGCGGATCTGAACCCGCTGGGCGCGCTCTGGCAAGGCCGCGGCCTGCACTGTCTGTTGCTGCCCCAGGACGCGCCCGCGTCCTGCTCCCTTTGTCGGGAGCCCACGCCGGGCGCGCCGCCTGCGCCGAAAAAAAAACCGGCTCCGGCGGCTGCGCCCCATGTCCGTCTGGCCCCTGCCGGCGCCGCGCCGCCGCGCGGCATGCGGACAGCCCCGGGCTACGCCGCCCGGGCGGCGGAAAATGAGGCACGTCAGCGGGCGCGCGGGGAACGGACGGGGCAGAAAGAGCAGGCCGCCGGCCCTGTTCAGCCTGCGTTGGACAGATCTGCCCCTGCCCGGAACGAAGACGCCTGGCGGCCTTTGCCCCCGCATGCCTGGCCCGCGCCCTGGCAGCAGCGCCTGGCGGCCACGCGACCGGGTCTGGTGCTCTGGACCTATTGGAAGCTGGGCCAGGATCTTGAAGGTCTGCGGGACGAAGGCCAGGCCGCGCGGCGCGCTTTTTTGCAGCGTTTGCTGGCCGACCTGGGCCATCCCGGCGGCACCCACACATTCTGGCCCGCCTGCCTGCCCACGGCGTCCGCATTGCGCTCAGGGTCTCCCACAGCCGCGGGGGATGCGCTTGCGGCATCCCCCGCAAGCAGTGGGGCGGCGGCCCCTCACGGCATGGAAGGCTCGGCCCCCTGCGCCGACGCCGCGGCCAACCCCGACGCCTTCTGGTCCGGCGTGAGCAGGCTCGGCGCGCGCGGCGTGGTGGTCATGGGCTCGGCGGCGGTCAAGGCCCTGGCCTTGCCCGGCACGCTGCGCCCCTTGCAGCAGACCCGCCACCGCGGGCATCTGGTCTGGGTGCTCTGGGACGTGGATTATCTTCTGCATGAGGAGCAGCGGTATGCGGCCATGCTGGCCTTTTTGCGCCGGGCCTTGCGGCAGGTGACGCGCGCCTGAACGCCGCCGCGGGGGAGTGGACAACACGTGTTCATCGCCATCGGCATCATGTTCCTGGGCCTTTTGCTCGGTTTTCTGTTGCGCGGCCAACGCCTTCTCACCGCGCTCACGCGCTGCGTCACGCCCGCGATCATGCTTTTGCTTTTTTCCCTGGGCGTGGCCGTGGGCGGCAATGAGACCCTGATGCGCAATCTGCCTCTGCTGGGCGGCAAGGCGCTGCTTCTGACCCTGGCGGGCGTTGCCGGATCTCTGGCCTGCGTGGCCGTGATCCGCCGCTGGTTCTGCGATTTGCCGGCAACGCCCTGCCCGCGGGCAGGGCGGAAAAGCGACGGCAAAACACCCCGGCCGCAGCGCGGCCAATGACGCGCCGCCCGCGTCTGCCGCAACAACATTGCCGCGTGCGCGCGGCTTGCAGCCGGGGCGGGGCAACCGCGCCCCCGGGGCGCAATACCGTATTGGGGGCGAAGTTCCGTATGTCCGGCAGCCTGCTGATTCTGGCTTTTTTCGGGGCGGGCATGGCCCTGGCCTGGCTGGGCCTGATTCCACGGTATTTTGTGGAGCATGACGCCACGCTGTATGTACTCTGGCTGCTGATGTTTCTGGTGGGTCTGTCCATCGGCTCGGATCGGCGGCTGGGCGAAATCCTGCGCACCTTGCGCCCGCGCGTGCTGCTTGCCCCGCTTGCCACCACTGTGGGCACATTTGCGGGCGTGGCCCTGGCCGGCATTTTTCTGGCATACAGTCTTGCGGACTGTCTGGCCGTGGGCGCGGGTTTCGCCTATTATTCGCTCTCGTCCATCGTCATCACCCAGTACAAGGGCGCGGAACTGGGCACCGTGGCGCTGATCAGCAACATCATGCGCGAAATTCTGACCCTTTTGCTCACGCCGCTGCTGGTCCGCTTTCTTGGGCCGCTGGCCGCCATCTCCTGCGGCGGAGCCTCGACCATGGATACAACCTTGCCGATCATCACCCGCTACGCGGGTCGGCAATGGATTTTCGTCTCCATTGTGCACGCCCTGATTCTGGATTTCAGCGTGCCCTTCTGGGTGGTTTTTTTCTGCACTCTCTGATCCCGTGACTCTGGCGCTCATCTTCCCGCCTTTTCTGCCAGAGCGGTTTGCTAGAGCATTTTCACTTTGAAAATGCTCTGCTGACGCGAAAGCGGCAGCCGCCGCAACGCGGCGTGCATTCAGGCGAAAACCGCGTTTTTTGCCTGAATGCCACCTTTGACTTTCATAAAAAGTCAAAGGTAATCTGCTCTAATGAAATTAGAGCAGATTGCTTGCGCAGCCACTGCCCGGACGCGGTTTTTTCGCGGCCAGCATTAGAGCGTTTAGCTAATTTTATTAGCAAAACGAACCACCGGCTCCCCTGCCGCATTTTTCTTTGCGCATGCCCCCGCTTGCCAGAAGAGAAAAAAACCATAACTATCAGGCAGACGCCGGTACATCCGGCACGGAGGACGAAGCATGGCCCGAATGCGTTTTGCCAAGCAAAAACTCAGACATGCGTTGCAAAGTCCGCAATGGCAGGAACATCTGGACGACATCGCCCAGCGCGGCCTTGAAAACGTGGGCCCGCTCTTTTCCTGCCTGCTTCTGGGGCCGTTAACCATGCATCGCGCCGCGGTGGCTCTGGGCCGGACAACGGCCTTGCTGGCAACGCGGCAGCCCGAGGCGGCCCGCAATATCATCCGCCGCCTGATGTGGCATCTCAATGAGGACTCCGGCAATACCGGCTGGGGCATACCCGAAGCTTTCGGTGAAATTCTGGCCGCCAGCGAGCCGCTGGCCAAAGAGTATCACCGGGTGCTGGCCTCCTACATCATTGATCTGGGTCGGGATGACAATTATTGCGACAATACTCTGCTGCGGCGCTCCGCCTACTGGGCCATCGGCCGTCTGGCCCGGGCCAGGCCTGAGCTCTGCATGGCTGCGCGGCCCTGGCTGCGCAAAGGGCTGGAGGATGAGGACCTGATCTGCCGGGGCATGGCCGCCTGGGCCCTGGCCCAATTGCCGCCGGATCTGATGGACGCGCCGGGGCTGCGCCGTCTGGCAGAGGCCGGGCATGAGGAAACCTGCGAGCTTTTCGATGGAGAAAATCTTTATGAAAAAAGCGTGAGCCAACTGGCCCTGGAGGCCCTGGAGCATACAGGATCATAGAGCATTTTGCTTTTGAAATTATTCAATTTCAAAAGCGGCGCTGCCATCATTTCGCGTCCAGGCTTCAGCCGTTGCGACGAAGGAAGCTACGGATGAAGACAGCAACTGGTTACTGCGGCAGCCAGTCAACGCAACCGCTGTCGCTATCCGTAAGCAAGCAAAGCTTGCTAACGGCTACCGCAACGCGGTCTGGACGCTCATTCGGCGCGGGCGTCCGCTCCCGCGGCCGCCAGAGCGTTTAGCTAATTTTATTAGCAAAACGCTCTTGAGCAGATTACCTTTGACTTTTTATGAAAGTCAAAGGTGGCATTCAGGCGAAAAACGCGGTTTTCGCCTGAATGTACGCCGCGTTGCGGCGGCTGCCGCTTTCGCGTCAGCAGAGCATTTTCAAAGTGAAATTGCTCTAAAGGCCTTTGTCCTGCATCAGGCAGACCAGATCACAGACCCGGTTGGAATAGCCCCATTCATTGTCATACCAGGCCACGGCCTTGATCAAATGCCCGTCCTGCACCGTGGTGTAGGAAGCCTCCAGGATGGAGGAAGCCGGATTGCCCTTGAAATCCATGGAAACCAGGGCCTTGTCGTTGTATTCCAGAATACCCTTGAGGTAGGTTTCCGAGGCCTGTTTGAGCTTGCCCAGCACGGTTTCGGTATCGGTCTGCTTTTCCAGCATGCCGGAAAAATCCACCACCGAGACCGTGGGCGTGGGCACGCGCAACGAGTAGCCGCTGAACTTGCCCTTGAGCTCGGGAATGACTTTGGCCACAGCCTGGGCCGCGCCCGTGGACGTGGGGATGATGTTGCAGGCCGCGGCGCGCGCCCGGCGCAGATCCTTATGCGCCATGTCCAGAATGCGCTGATCGTTGGTATAGGAGTGGATGGTGACCATATTGCCGATCTGGATGCCGAACTCGCGTTGCAGCACCAGGGCCACCGGGGCCAGGCAGTTGGTGGTGCAGGAGGCGTTGGACACGATATGGTGTTTGGCCGGATCGTACTGCTCCTGATTCACGCCCATGACGATGGTGATATCTTCCTCTTTGGCGGGCGCGGTGATGATCACCTTTTTCGCGCCATTGTCCCGGTGCACGGCGGCCTGCGGCGCAGTGCGGAAAATGCCCGTGCTTTCAATGACCACATCCACGCCGTACTCGCCCCAGGTCAGTTGCTTGGGGTCGCGCTCGGCAAAGCAGTGGATGTTCCAGTCGCCCACAGTCACGTTCTGGCCGTCGACCCTGGCGTCCAAAAAAGCCCGGCCGTAGACCGAGTCATATTCGGCCAGATGGAAGTTGGTCTCCGCGTCGAAGAGATCGTTGACGGCCACCACTTCCACGCGCTCCCTGTAACTTTTGTGCAGGGCGCGGAAAACCTGGCGGCCGATGCGGCCGAAGCCGTTGATGCCCACTTTGACTTTTTTCATATTGCTATCCTCAGCATAAAAAAGGGAAAATTCGGGATTGCCGCGCCGTATGCGCGATGTTTTGCCGGCAGCACGGCAAACGGGTTTTCAGGCGGGAGGGACTCTTTTTGTCCATGCCCGAAAAAAAACGGGTTCCACGCCGCCGGCGGCGAAAAAGGCCACATGCGGTCCAGGCATACATCACCGGCGCGGGCGAAGCCTGCCGCTCCGGCGGGCAAGGGGCCGGGCCTGTTCAGTCTTCGTAGACCGAATAGGCATGTTTGGCCATCAGCTCGTAATTGTTGCGCAGGGCCTCATGCAGACGCGCGTTTTCAATGGCCAGGGCCGAAACGGCGGCCACGGCTTCCATGAAGGTCTCCTCATCCGGGGTGAACTCGCGCTCCACAGCGGAATAGACGCGGATCAGGCCGATGGCCTTGCCGTCAACCATCAGCGGCGCGGAAAGCACGGAAACCAGGCCTTCGGCCTTGGCCGAAGCCGGGTACTGAAAGCGGCCGTCGGCCGCTGCATCCTTGAGATGAATGGTCTTGCCGGCCAGGACCTCGCCGTCCATGCCGCTGCGTTTGATCTCCACCGGGCCTTTGCGCAGGTACGAATCCGAAAGGCCGTAGGCCGCGCTGGGCAGGAGAAAACGCCCGGTGCTGTCCAGCAGCCGGATGGTGCTGGCCTTGCAGCCCATGGTGGCTGCGGTTTGCTCGGTGATTTTATGCAGGACATCCCTGGGTTCCAGGCTGGAATTGATCACCAGCGCCACGTCCCTGAGCGCGCGGAAATAATCTTGTGCCATAAATGTCTCCTTGGGAAAGAGCTGTATGCCGCGCCCGACGCCGGCGCCGGGCGCGCAGTGTTGTCAGCGGGGCAGGGCGGTTACCCGTCCGCCTGCGCCGTGGGCGCGAAGCTCAATCGGCAAGGGAGGCGTCAGGGCCGCAGTCGCTGTATCCAAGGATAGATATACGCTATTTTTTCCAGCCCGGCAATCCGGGGCCAGGCGGACTCCAGGGCTGCCGCACAAGCTGCGTCAGCTCTGCTTCATCCCGGCCGGGCTCTTGGCCTTGCCGGGGTTTTTCATAGTGATTTGCCCGTCAATGACGCCGCCTTCCTCGGTGAGCAGATTGGGCGTCTGCAGGATGCCTTCCAGCACGCCGGAAGAATAGACAACCACCCGGCGCTTGGCCGTGATTTCGCCGGAAAAATGGCCGGAAAGCAGCAGCTCGCCTACTTCGAGCGTCCCATCCACCTGGGCGTCCTTGCCCACGTTCAGGGTGCCGTCGCTCTGAATTTCACCACTGTATTTGCCTTCAATGCGCACCGTGCCCTTGAAGGTGAGTTTGCCCTCATACACGGTATCGGAACCTAGATATGCGATTTCATCTTTGCCCACAATGTTTCTCCGTTGTACGCGTGGTTTTTTCAACTTTTAAACATGAAGCGCCGCATGGACACATTAAGCACAATGCCCAGCAGGGTAAAGTTGACCACAGTGGCGCTGCCGCCATAGCTGATGAAGGGCAGCGGAATGCCCACCACCGGCATCAGCCCGATCACCATGCCCATATTGATGAAAATTTGCCAGAAAAAATAAAAGAAGACCCCCACCACCAGCATACTGCCAAAGCGATCCTTGGCCTGCACGGCTGTGGAAAAAATGGAGAGCAGAAAAAGACAGAACAGGGTGACCAGGGCCACGCAGCCCACAAAGCCCCATTCCTCGCCGAATACGGCCACCGCGAAGTCGGAATGGCGCTCGGGCAGAAAGCGCAGCTGGCTTTGGGTCCCTTCCCGGAAGCCCTTGCCCCAGAGCTGGCCCGAACCGATGGCAATGCGTGACTGGAGGATATGGTAGCCGGTTCCGCGCGGATCATTGCCCGGGTCCAGAAAGGTCAGGATGCGCTGGCGCTGGTAATCGTGCATGCCCACGAACCACATCACAGTCGCCGCGCAAGGCACGGCCAGCAGACAGGTTTTCAGCACATAGCCCCTGATCCCGTGAAAGAGGATCATGCCCCCCAGGATCAGCAGGATCATCAGCGTGGTGCCCAAATCCGGCTGTATAATGATCAAGGCGCAGGGGATCAGGCCCACGCAGAGCACGGCGCTGAAGTCCTTCCAGCCCAGGGGGCGGCCGTCGCGCGCCAGCAGACGCGCGGCCAGCACCAGCACGGCCAGCTTGGCCAGCTCCGAGGGCTGGATGCTCATAAAGCCCAGCGAGATCCAGCGCCTGGCCCCGTACACGGTTTTGCCCGCCAGGGGCACCAGCAGAAGCAGGGCCACGGCCAGCAGAAAAAAGGGCCAGGCCAGATTGCGCAACTGGCGGTAATCGAAACTCATGGCAAGCAGCATAAAGCCCAGGCCACAGACGCCCCAAATCAACTGGCGCTGATAAAAGCCGGAAAAGGCCAGGCCGTCCTCCAGCCGCGTGCCGCTGGCCGAGTAAAGGTTGCCCACGCCCAGAAGATAGAGCAGCAGCATGCAGGCCAGCAAGCCCCAGTTGAGATAGCTGAAAAGACGTTTGTCCATGAAAATGCTTCCGCGGCAAGGCCGCAAAGGATGTTCCCCGAGGCAGTGCCGGTGCAGGTTGCCGTTGCAAACGCTCTTGCGCTGCGGCCCTGCGCCGATGGCCACGGCAAGGCTTAGAGCATTTTCACTTTGAAAATGCTCTGCTGACGCGAAAGCGGCAGCCGCCGCAACGCGGCGTAGATTCAGGCGAAAACCGCGTTTTTCGCCTGAATGCCACCTTTGACTTTCATAAAAAGTCAAAGGTACTCTGCTCTAGAGCGGTTTGCTGTTGAAAACAGCAACCGCTCTGGCGGCCGCTTTCGCCGTCCGCGCCGCTGCCGCGCTACCCGGTCGGGCTCCGGTTTGCCCGGGCGGCCGGCGTGGCGGCGGGCTGCGCCACAGGCGGGCCGGCGTCCGGCCCGAACAGATGCTCGAAAATCTTTTTGGCTATGGGCCCGGCAACGCTTGAGCCGCCGCCGCCGTGCTCCACCATGACCACCACCACATAGGCTTTGCCGTTTTTGGAGCCCCAGGTGGCGATCCAGGCATGGTCGCGCTGGTTGTATTCCATTTCAGAGGAGCGCAGGCGGCGGTCTCCGGCTGCCAGTTTCAGTTTGACCACCTGCGCCGTGCCGGTTTTGCCCCCCATGTCCGCATCCTTGCGGCCCACCACGCGCGCCGTGCCGATGCTGGCCGTTTTGCGCATGGCATTCACCACGAATTGCAAGGTCTCGGGCCTGGTCGGGACACGGCCCCTGACCTCGCGCGGGGCGTCGTTCAAAAGCTGGGGCTTGAGCAGATCCCCGCCGTTGAGCAGGGCCGAAACATAGACCGCGATCTGCACCGGCGTGACTTGCGTGTAGCCCTGCCCGATAGAGACATTATAGGTTTCGCCGCGCACCCAGTCCCTGCCGAAGCGTTGTTTTTTCCACCGGCGGGAAGGCACAAGGCCGGATCTTTCGTGCGGCAGATCAATACCCGTGGGCTTGCCAAAGCCGGAAGCCCTGGCAAATTCTTCAAGCTTGTCGATGCCGAGCCGCTCGGCCATGAGATAAAAATAGACGTCGCACGAGTTGACCAGCGCGTTTTCGAGGTTCATGGCCCCGTGGCCGCCGCGCTTCCAGCAGCGGAAAATCTGGTTGCCCAATTTGATCTGGCCGGGGCAGAACACGGTTTCGCGGGAGCTGATGCCGCGTTCCAGAAACAACGCGGCCATGACCAGCTTCCAGACTGAGCCCGGCGGATACGCGCTCTGGATTACCCGGTTCTGCATGGGAAAGCGGTTGCTGGTGCGCAGCGCGTCCCAGTCGCGCCGGGAAATGCCGGCCGCGAAAAGATTATTGTCATAGGCCGGGGACGTCACCAGGGCGCGCAGCTTGCCCGTATCCGGCTCCATGACCACCACGCAGGCCGCTTCGCCGCCCAGGGCGTCCCAGGCGGCCTGTTGCAGGTCGCGATCCAGCGAAAGGTTCACTTCCCGGCCGCTGTGGGGCTCCTCGCGCAGCATTTTGCCGAGTACCCGGGCGTGCGCGTCCACTTCCACGTCATACAGACCTTTGCGGCCGCGCAGCGTTTTCTCCAGTTCCAGCTCCAGGCCCTGCTTGCCCACCAGATCGCCCATGGCCAGGGCCTCGTCCCTGGCCATTTCCTGCTCGTTGACCTCGGCCACATAGCCCAGAACATGCGCGAAAAGATCTTTTTCCGGATAGCTGCGCTTGGTGCGCACCACGATTTCCAGGCCGGGCCAGGCGTAAATTTCCGATTCGATGCGGGCCACCAGATCAAAGTCGATGTCCGTGATCATCAGGAGCGGTTCAAAGGATTTTACCTTGAAGCGATCCTGCTGGTATTTCTCTCGGATTTGCGCGAGAGGAATGCCGGACCAGGCGCTGATCTGGGCCAGGGCGGCCGGGATGTCGCGGCAGTCCTCGCGTACCAGGGAGAGGCCGTAGGCGGTGCGGTTGTCGGCCAGAACCTTGTCGCGATCATCCAGAATGCGGCCGCGCGGCGCGAAAATACGCTCCTGGCGCAGGCGGTTTTCCTGGGCCTGCCGGGCGAATTCCTCGCCGCGGTGGACCTGAAGGTACCAGAAACGGACCACAAAGAGAAAAAAAAGCAGGCCCACCAGCACCTGCAGCAAAATCACGCCCCCGCGCGGGGGCTGGTAGCCCTCGCTTTCCACCTGGATTTTCAGCCAGGAGCGGATGCCCTGTTTGCGTTCGGGCGCAGCGTCGCCGGAATCGGGCGGGAGCGGTTGCTTAGGGTCAGTCCTCATTAATCCACCTGCTGCAAAGCCGCCTTTTTCCGTCCGGCGGCGTTGCAAGGCCAACATTGACCTTGCGGTATGTTCAATACAGCTTCGCCCAATGTTGGCCTTGCGCCTTGCCGGCCGAAAAAAATCGGCTTTTCGCGGACGGTGTTTTCATGAGGGCTGACCCTAGTTTTCCTCATTATTCGTCCACTGCCGGGTCAGGACCAGAAAACGCCAGGCAAAGGGCAGGAAAAGCGCCTGGATCAGGCTTTTGTCCAGGGTGTCCTGCACGTTGAAGGTCAGGTTCTGCAAGGGGGCCATGAGCCAGGCCACGGCGTAACAGGCCGCGCCCAGACAGGCGGAAAGCAGAAAGACGAAGATGAAATTTTCCACTTCAAACAGCCAGCGCCCCAGTTTGAAAAGCGCGATCACGGCCGCGTACCAGACGATGGCCGCGCCGAAAACCCGCGTGCCCATGCCCTCCTGCAAGAGCACAAAGAGCGGCAGCAGCCAGAGCATATTTTTATAGTCCCGCTCCTGCAGGAGGATGATCAGCCCGGCCGCCAGCACGTCCAGGCCGGGCGCCAGCGCCTGCAAGCCGATGGCCAGGACTATGAAGCCAAACCACCAGACGGTGTTGCGGAATTTGCTCATGGCGTCACGGCGGTTCGGGGCGCGGGCGGTCCCACAAAGGGAGGCGGCGGCCCGGAGGGCTCCGCAGCAGCGGGAACAATGCCTGTGGGCTCCAGCAGGAGCACTTCTTCAAGGTGCTGCAAATCCACCAGAGGCTCGGCGTAGACGGCCATGAACTGGGTGTAGTCCGAGGGGGCCACGCTGAGCACGCGGGCCACGGGAATGCCCTTGGGATACTTGCCATCCAGGCCAGAGGTGATCAGCACCTCGTTTTTTGTGACATCCGCGTCGCGCTGCACGAAATTCACTTCCAGATTCCGTCCCGTGCCCCGGCCCGCCAGAATGCCGGGCGCGCGGCCATCCTGCGAGAAAACCGCAATGCGGCTGCCCGGATCCGTGAGCAGCAGGGCTGTGGCGGTATGGGCGCTGGCCCTGAGCACCCGCCCCACCAGCCCCAGGTGGGTGACCAGCGGCGTGCCCGGGCGCGCGCCCGTGGCATAGCCGCGGCTGATGGTGATGCTGTCCAGCACGGCATTGGGGCCCATGCGCCCGGCCAGAACGCGCGCGCCCAACGGCCGCCAGCTTTCGTCCACCGGCAGTTGGATCAGGGCGCGCAGGCGCTTGAGTTCCGCCAGATCCTCGCCGTGCGCCAGAAGGCGGGATTCCAGCTCCGCCACCCGGGCTTTGAGGCGCTGGTTTTCCTCGCGCACGCCCACCAGGTCAAAATAGCGATCCCAGAAGCCCACGCTCACATCCTGAAGAGAGCGCATGGGCTTGAGCACCGCGCCGGTCAGTTCCAGGCCGAGGCCGGCCGCGAGATCGTCAAGCGTGCGGGTGCGCTGGTTCCAGGAGTACATGCCCAGAAAAAGAATCAGCAGAATGCCCGCGAAGATCAGAATGCGCCGCAATGTCACAGGCGTGTGCCCTCAGGGATCAAAAGCGCGGTATGCGGATAGGGACGACGCCGCGGCGGAATCGGCGCCAACGCAACGTCAGGGGTCGCTTGCAGCACAGCTAATCAATACACACTTCTTTGAGTATGGGCAGATTATCAAGCGCTTTGCCCGTGCCCACCACCACGGTGGAAAGCGGATCGTCAACAACAGTGATGGGCAGGGAAGTTTCTTCGCGCAAGAGTTGATCCAGGCCCTTGAGCAGCGCGCCGCCGCCGGTGAGCACAATGCCGCGATCCACGATGTCCGCGGCCAGTTCCGGCGGGGTCTGCTCCAGGGCGATGCGCACGGCCTGCACAATGCTGTCCACCTGCTCGGAAATGGCCTTGCGCACTTCTTCGGAGGTGATGATGATATTCTGCGGGATGCCGGTGACCAGATCCCGGCCCTTGACCTCGATCTGCTGTTCCGGGTCCAGGGGATAGGCCGAGGCGATCTTGATCTTGATCTCTTCAGCCGAGGACTCGCCGATCAACATATTGTACTTGCGCTTGACGTGGGTCATGATCGCTTCGTCCATCTTGTCCCCGCCCACGCGCACCGAACGCGAGTACACGATGCCGGAAAGGGAGATCACCGCCACTTCCGTGGTGCCGCCGCCGATATCCACCACCATGTTGGAGGTGGGCTCCTGAATGGGCAGATCCGCGCCGATGGCCGCGGCCATCGGCTCCTCAATGAGATAGACCTCGCGCGCTCCGGCGGACTGGGCCGATTCCTTGACTGCGCGCTTTTCCACCTGGGTGATGCCCGTGGGCACGCAAATCATGATTCTGGGGCGCACCAGGCGGCGGGAATTGTGCACTTTGGAAATAAAGTGGCGCAGCATGGCCTCGGTGATTTCAAAATCGGCAATGACGCCGTCTTTCATGGGCCGGATGGCCCAGATGTTGCCCGGCGTCCTGCCGAGCATGCGCTTGGCGTCCTGGCCCACAGCCAGGACCACGTTGTTGCCGCGGGGGTCTTTTTTGACCGCCACCACCGAGGGCTCGCGCAGCACGATGCCCTGCCCCTTGACATAGACGCAGGTATTGGCCGTGCCCAGGTCAATGGCCAGATCATTAGAAAACATCCCCAATGCGAAATCCAGAATTTTGGACATTACTCTTGTTTGCCTCACTGTGCTGGTGTGCGTCTGTTTCCGGCCTGTTCAAACAAGGGCCGGAACAGACGCCTGCGCATCCCGATCCGCGGCGTTGCGGACAAATCGCGGCGGCGCTCCGTTGCTGCATCCGCACTTTGTATGGTCCGCCACACGGACGGCCCCGCCGGCGTGCGGCGCGCCATCGGCGTGAACCGGCATTGGCGGCGCCGGCGCGGAATCGTTCTGGTTGCTTGACTGAAAACTGTTGGGCCAAAACGTGGTTGAAGTCAAGGTATCGGGCAAGGGGTTCAAAATCTTTGTCCCGGTCCCTTCAGCCGCCGTGGGCCTGAAAGGCGCGGTATCATGCCGCGCCGGCATGTTCGGGACGCCTGTTTTTCTCGCATGCGCGGCCTGCGCGTGCAAAAAATTCCACGTGACGCGGCCGCGGCGTGCCCCCGCCGCCACGGCCCGCTTCCGGCGCGGGCTGCGCGCCCTGCAAGGCGGGGGGCCGGTTCCGGCCCCCCGCGCGCGGGCTTTCAGCGGGCTGCGCAGTGCAAGGCCCGGCGGCGAAAATACAGGGCTGCCGCCCCTTGCCGCCGGCACATGGGCTACCCGCAATCCTTTTTCTATACCTGTGGCTTACCTGCCCGTCTGCAAATTTTGCTCCAAAGCGTGAGGAGTCTGCCGGAGCGCCGGAGCGAGCGTTTCAAAAGCAAAACGCTCTCCTGTTATGCGTTACATGGAATCCGCCTGCGCAAACGGCCGCTCCGATCCGGCCGGGACAGGGCAGACGTGTCTAGATGTTAAGTTCAATAATTTTGCTATGTTATCATAAAGTCTGGGAAGAGCCGCTTCGGCGGCGGAGCCGCACTTCGCTCCCACGAAGCCTGCGGCTTCGGGCGATGCTGTAGCATCGCCGTCAGGGCTGCCGCACAAGATGCGTCAGCCCTGACGGTCGGGAAAGCCGCGCTTGCTTCCATGCCGCGAATCCGGCATACTTTTCCGGCGAGCCAAGATCTTTCTGGCCATTGCGGAGCGTGGTATGCAGCCGGAACTCCTGCTCTTCGATATAGGAAATACCTCCATCAAGATTGGCCTTGCCAATGAACGGCATGTGCTGACCTCATATACGTTGCGTACTGATGCCGGGCAGACCGCGGACGGTCTGGGGCTCATGCTGCTGTCCGTATTGCGGCATGCCAGGGTGAAGCCTGCCTCTCTCAAGGCCTGCGTGGCCTCCTCCGTGGTGCCGGGTTTTGACCCCTTGTTGCGCGAGGCCGTGGCCCGCTATATGGATTGCCCCCTGTACTGCGTCGGGGAGGATCTTCCCATCCCCCTGGAGAATCGTTACGAGCGCCCCTCGGAAGTGGGGGCCGACCGCCTGGTGGGGGCCTTTGCCGCGCGCAGACTCTGCCCGGAGGCCGCCTCGCTGATCGTGGTGGATTTCGGCACGGCCGTCACCTTTGACTGCGTGAGCGGCGAGGCCTATCTGGGGGGCCTGATTTTTCCCGGTCCCCTTACGGCTCTGGCCGCGCTTTCGCGCGAGGCGGCCAAGCTGCCCCGGGTCAACCTGGACATCCGCGCGCAGGAGCCGTCGCCGGGGCGCGACACGGTCACCAGTATCCAGCACGGCCTGGTTTTCGGCTTTGTCTGCATGGTGGAGGGCCTGACGCAACGCTTGCGGCGGCAGTTGCAGGGCCGGACAAAGGTGCTGGCCACAGGCGGTTTCGCCCCGGCCATCGCCAGAGTGAGCTCTGTTTTTGATCAGGTGCTGCCCGCCCTGCTTCTGGAAGGGCTGCGTCGTCTGTATTACGAGAGACGTGACAGCCTTTGAATTTTTTGGGGCGGCACAGCCGCCGGAAACGAGCCAGAAACCACGTTTTTTGGCGAAGTGATTGAAAATGGATATTTTCAATCAAAAAATGCTTCAGGAACAAAAAAACACTCAAGGCAAAGGAGCCCACATGAGCATCATCGCCTCTGTATTCGGCCGTGAAATATTGGATTCGCGCGGCAATCCCACAGTGGAAGTGGAAGTGAGCCTGGAGTCCGGGCAGAGCGCGCGCGCCGCCGTGCCTTCCGGGGCCTCCACCGGCAGCCGCGAAGCTCTGGAAATGCGCGACGGTGATAAAAAACGTTACGGCGGCAAGGGCGTGACCAAGGCCGTGGAGCATGTCAATGGCGAGATCGCCGACGCGCTCGTGGGCCAGGACGTGCTGCGCCAGGTGCAGATCGACAACTGCCTCATCGATCTGGACGGCACGGACAACAAGTCCCGCCTGGGCGCCAACGCCATGCTGGGCGCTTCCATGGCCTGCGCGCGCGCGGCTGCCTCCTGCCTGGGCCTGCCCCTTTACAACTATCTGGGGGGCGTCAACGCCAAGGTGCTGCCCGCGCCCATGATGAACATCATCAACGGCGGCGCGCACGCGCCCAACAATCTGGATATCCAGGAATTCATGATCATGCCCGTGGGCGCCATGACCTTTCGCGATTCCCTGCGCATGGGCGCGGAAATTTTTCATACCCTCCAGGCCATCCTGAAAGCCGACGGTCTTGTGACCAGCGTGGGCGACGAGGGCGGTTTCGCCCCCAACCTCAAAAACCATGATCAGGCCTTTGCCTATATCATCAAGGCCATTGAAGAGGCGGGCTACAATCCCGGCGGCGAAGTGGCCCTGGCCATTGACGCGGCGGCCTCGGAATTTTACGAGGACGGCAAATATGTGCTCAAGGGCGAGGGCAAAACCTTCAGCAATGCGGAGATGGTCGAATGGCTCGCCGGGTTCACCCGCAAATATCCCCTGATCTCCATTGAGGACGGCATGGCCGAAAGCGACTGGGACGGCTGGGGCATGCTCACTGCCAGCCTCGGGGAGAGCACCCAGCTTGTGGGCGACGATGTTTTTGTGACCAATCCCTCGATCCTGGCCGAAGGCATTGCCGAAGGCGTGGGCAACTCCATTCTGATCAAGCTGAATCAGATCGGCACGGTCACCGAAACCCTGGATACCATTGAAATGGCCAAGGAAGCGGCCTACACCACCGTGATCTCGCACCGTTCCGGCGAGACGGAAGACAGCTTCATCGCGGATCTGGCTGTGGGCGTCAATGCCGGACAGATTAAAACCGGCTCGCTCTGCCGTTCCGAGCGCATGGCCAAGTATAACCAGCTGCTGCGCATTGAGGAGGAACTGGGCGACGAGGCCGAGTTCTTCGGCCCCATGCTCGCCGAGTATTACTCACTGGGCAATGCCGAAGAGTAAACGGCCCGGCCCCGGGAGCGCTGCACAGCGGCCCGGCGTTGCAATGGTTTAGCGCGGTTTGATAATGAAACTATCCAAACCGCTCTGGCGACAGCGGTTTCGTTGCATGTTTTTTGTGGTAACTGATTGCTGTCTCCATCCGTAGCTTCCTTCATCGCAACGGCTGAAGCCTGGACGCGAAATGATGGCAGCGAAGTGATTGAAAATGGATATTTTCAATCAAAAAATGCTCTAAGGCTCTTGTGCCTCCCACAGTGAAAAGGCCGTCCGCTGAGCGCGGGCGGCCTTTTCAAAAGTCCGGCCGGATATGACGTTCTGCCGCGCGCCGCACAACGTCTGTGAGATACATGCAGCCAAGGCCTTTTTTCCGCCAGTCCGGATTGAGAGCATGCTCCGCCATAAGCCTTAGAGCGGTTTAGCTAGAGCAGATTACCTTTGACTTTTTATGAAAGTCAAAGGTAATCTGCTCTAGTTGCGCTGCCCGACCTTTTCCTTCCAGATGGCCTTGCCGTCAAGCAGGGTTTGCCTGGGCGTCCGTCCGCTGCGCATCTTGCCCTGGCGGCGATGCGACAGCATCGCCCGAAGCCGCAGGCTTCGTGGGAGCGAAGCGCGGCTGTGCCGCCGAAGAAGTCATGAAAAAACCTGAAGGGAGCCGCTCGGCTGAAGAAACAAAAAAGCCGCGCGCGGCGGCTTGAAAGGCTTTCAGATGTGGATTAGAGCATTTTGCTTTTAACTTTTTACATAGCCACAGGATTTAAACCATCCTTCAGCGTCTTTTTGTGTGATACAACTTAATGCTTTTCCAATGGATTTGTACAGTTCATCACATGTTTTTGATTTCATACCCCGAAGTAATTGTTTCACTTTGCTCCACATCTTTTCAATGGGATTTAAATCCGGGCTGTATTCTGGAAGGAAAATATACTTGCAGCCTTTTTCCGTTATCAACTTTTGGGCTGTTTTT
>NZ_JAAKEH010000073.1:0-8245 GCF_011039095.1 Desulfovibrio sp. ZJ200
AAGTCCGGTCTTGTGTTTGATGACGCTTTGGTTGAAACTTTGCATCGGGAACTCCTTGGGCATGACGCCCGGTTGATGGGTTGCTTACACTTCCATCAAAACGGAGTTCCCTTTCCTTTTCAAGGGGTACTGTCAGATCAAGTCGAAACTAGAGCATATCAATCTTGGCGATGCGAAGTCAGCAAAAATTCTCGCCAAACTTTACACCGACAACATATTTGTCAAACTCTCCGACCAAGAAAGAAAAGAATCTGCTTATCTTGCCTACGCTCAGGCTCTCTGCCTTGGGGACACGTCTGTCCGCCCACACATGGACGCGATTCAAGCTCAAATTCCGCAATCCATACAGGATGAAGCGAATTCTGATTGCAAAGAACTGAAACGTCTTTTGGGGAGATGAGCATGAAACTTTCGTCACTATTCATGTTGCTGTCTGTCCTCTGTCTCTGCGCATGTCAGGGAACGTACAAACAATATGTCCCCGCGCCTAATGAGATGCCCGCCGACGCAGCCTTTTTCACTGACCAGCAACGTACTCCTGAAGAACTTATTAGTGTTCAAAGTACGCAGAATGCCAATCCCTATGTTCTTCAAGCTATTATGAAAACACGGGGATTTGTCTACAAGGGATATCGTGTGATAAAATCGCAATATTCCCTGTCCATCTCCGATATAAAAAAGGCGGCGTATGAAATAGGGGCTTCTCATGCTCTTTATTTTATCACAGATCAGAAAACTGTCTGTGAAGAAAAAGAAAAAATAGATATTGGTAATCTGTTGGTGGACATTCTTGATGCCAAAGGGAAGTCTGATTATCAGATGGCTCTTAAGAGAGGATTACACACAACCCGTTCCTTTGAAAATGTGACGTACTACACATATTATATTACATACTGGAAAAAAACAAATGGCGACAAGTCGATTTTGCTCAATGACAGTGAAATAACCTTGCTGAAGGACGAACAAAAAACTCTGCGCAGAACGATTAGCGAGCTTCAAAAACAGATGAAAAGCATTGAAAGGCAGAAGAAATCCATGCAATCCGTCCCAGCAAAGATACCACAGCATGACAATAATGCCCTTGTGGAGATAACAAGCCAACTGTCAAAAATTAATGAACAGGTTCAACAAATGAAGGCATATCAGGAGGAAGTCCATCAAGCCATAGATAGAAATGATGTTCATCAGGCACAGATGCACTTCCGGGACATCCCAAGCAAATAATATATGATTCATTATCATTAAGGCTACGTATCCTCCGGATTGCCGAGGGATTGCCCATACCTGTCTACAGATGACTTTTTCAAAAACAGGTATTCAGAGACAAGTGATGTTCTGTTTTTCCAAAAAACTTCCTCTCCGGAGAGCCGATGCTCTTCTGCAACAGGAAAAGGAGGTCTTTTCTTCGTCTTTCGTCCTCGGCTGAGGCCACAAACCCACGGCGGACAAGGCCCGCCGCTACGCGGCTCAACACCACCTCCCCTACATCGCTCTGGATGACGGCTTTCTGCGCTCCCTTGATCTCGGCTGCAAGGGGGCGCCGCCGCTCTCTCTGGTGGTGGATCATACGGGCATCTACTACGACGCCGGGGGCCGTCCGATCTGGAAAAACTGCTCAATACTTCCGGCTGGGAAACGCCGGAGCTGATGGATTCCGCACCCCACCGGAGGTGAAGCGGAAGCCCGGCGCCATGCGGATATTATCCTGCGCGACTTCCCTATGGGCCGTCTTCTGCCCCTGATCCATGAGGTGCATACCCTGACTTTCCAGACCGGCTTTGAGGCATTGCTGCGCGGGGTCAGGGTCTTCACCTATGGCGGGCCGTTCTACGCGGGCTGGGGCCTCACGGAAGACAGACAATCCTTCCCCCGCCGCAAGGCCCGTCTGACGCTGGATGAACTGGCGGTCGGAGCCTTGCTGCTCTATCCCTCCTGGTACGACTGGCAGACAGGGGGCTTTTGCCGGGCCGAGGATGTCTGTTGCCGCCTGCTCCAGCCGGACGGCCAGATACGCGGGCGCGTCTGGGCGCGGCTTGCCACTGCCGGGCGAGGCTTCCTGCGGAGCATGGGACGATGAAAACCCATCTCTTTCTTCAGGGGCCGCACGGTCCCTTTTTCCGGCGGCTGGGGCGGGCATTGGACCGGCGGGGGGATACGGTCATCCGCGTCAACTGCTGCTGCGGCGACGTGGTGGACTGGCCCTGGCCCCACACCCGCCTGTTCCGCAAAAAAGCCACGGCCTGGAGCGCATGGATTGCCCGGCTCATGGATGAAAAACAGGTGACGGACCTGCATGTCTTCGGAGACTGGCGGCCCCTGCACCGGGAAGCCGTCCTGCTGGCCAAAATCCGGGGCATCCGGATCTGGGCCTATGAGGAAGGCTATCTGCGCCCGGACTACATCACTCTGGAGCAGGGCGGCGTGAACGGTCTTTCCTCCCTGCCGCACACCAGAGAAGGCATGGCGGAACTGGCCGCCCGCTGCCCGGACGCGCCGCGAGCCCGCAAACTCGGCAATCCGCAAACCGTCAAGACCTGGCGGGCCATCGCCCATTATGCGGGGACAATCTTTCTCTGGCCGCTGTTCCGGCATTTTCAGACCCACCGCCCCCAAAGCGCCAGCCGCGAGGTCTGGGGCTGGTTTTTGCGCGTGCTGAGCCGTCCCGCCCGGGGAAGCGTTCCGCCCGGGCGCTGCGGGCCGCGTACCGCGCCCATGCGCCGTACTTTCTCTTTCCCCTCCAGCTTGACGCCGATTCCCAGGTTCGCCGTTATTCTCCCTACAGCGGCATGAAGGAGGCCATTGCCTGCGTGCTGACCTCTTTCGCCCGAAACGCCCCGGCGGATACCCATATCCTCATCCGCAATCACCCGCTGGATAACGGCCTGATCGACTATGCGGGCTTCATTGCCTCTTTCGCCACGGCCTGCGGCATCAGCAGCCGAGTCCACTTCATCGAGGGCGGCAAGGCCCACAAAATGATGGACAGAAGTCTGGGGGTGGTGGTTCTGAACTCCACCATAGGGATTTCGGCCCTGCGCCAAGGCAAGCCGGTCTACTGCGTGGGCACGTCCATCTACGCCATGCAGGGTCTGGCGGTAAGCAAGGCGGAAATGCCGCTGGACGCCTTCTGGAGCCATCCGCGCGGGCCGGAAGCGGCAGCGATTGCGGATTTCGAGCGCGTGCTCAAGATTCATGCCCTAGTCAACGGAAATTTCTATACACGGGAGGGCATCAGCACGGCCGTGGAGGGGATTGGGCAAAGGCTGGATGATGCCTCCGGATAACACTTGCCAAGCCGGAAGTGACGACTTATAGAAAAAGGGAACCCCGGTTCCTGCGTCAACAGAAACCGGGGCTGGCGCGGCGCGTTACAGCGCCCCGCACGGCTGCTAGAGTTACAGTTTTTTCATGACCCCGACCCATCGTGAGTGGGCCGGGGTCAGCCGTTACATGGCGTCAGACGCCAGCAACAGCACCACAGCCAGTACGATAAGCGAGACCATGATCAAACGTCTCATGGCCGTGCTCCTTTTCCGGCTTGCGCCGCGCCGAGCGCAGGCAGTCAGTGAAAAGAAGCAGCCGTGCGGTTCATCTTATATCCTGTCCTTTCCCGCCAGGCAATGCAGGATACAGCTGGAAAATCATCGTAACCGGAAGGCCGGACGTGTCTGCCTTTCGCGTGTTTCGTGATGTATTCTATCGTGCTCCAATGTCCTCAGCGTCTCTGTTGAATCTTTGAATTTCTTCCTTCGTAGGCCGCACATTCGCAATATCAATATCCCCCGCTGTCCCGAATGCATACCAGACCACCCTGCGCCCGTACTCTATCCGTTCGTCACGGCTCTGTCCATGGAGGCGGGCCGGGGTGTGTCTGAATAATTCGTTGGCCACATCCTGCGGCGTGTATCCGGCACAGCGTAGGTACAGGGCAATGGCCGCGTCCAGGCGTGATGCGTCCATCTGTTCCGGGAATCGTTTTTTGACCATTTCCCGGTAGGCGGCATAGGGCGAGGGCAGCGTGCCGCCCCTGGGAAATTCACGCTTCCTGACCTCCACGCCGGGAGCGAGCCTTCTCCGAAAACGCCACAGATTGCCGCGGTGCGGGCTGCGCTTGCCCAGCCAGTGCTTGAAGCGCGGGAGCCGCTCCGGTTTTTCTGATTGAGATTGCCTGTCCCGCAACGCCGCTTTCTCCTCCCGCTCCTGTTCTTTCAAAAAATGCCGGGCAATATTCAGCACGAAAAGCCCGTGCCGGGCAAGACGGGCTGTGGCCGCCTCCCGGCGATCCCGCTGCCGTTGTTCCAGCTCTTCCCATTCTTCCTCCTGTTTCTTTTCAACGAGGCGTCTTCCTTTGGCCAGCCTTTGCCGCTCCTTCTGATACTCCTGCCATTCCTCCCGGCAGACATGACTGACCGGCTCCGGGGCGGGCTTTTTGAATGTCCGCCCGGAGTAGTAGCCTGGCTCGAACGCTCCGAGCCGTTTGCACAGCCTGGACATGCTGAAATTCCTGTCCACGCTGGACGCCTTGACCGCCGTGTCGCCCACAAAAATCACAGCGCCCGAACCCTTGCGGGCGAAACGCAGCCCCACGGCGTCCAGTCCGGCGTGAACCTCTTCCCAGCACGAGGCGTTCTGAATGACGGCATGACCGCGCTCCTGGGCGATACGCTGCGCGGACTTTTCGCCCGTGGCGCTTTCAAAGTCCTCGGCCTTGGACTTGGGTTTTACCTGTTCCCGATGCTGGAGATTCCTGACCACATGCCCTTGTTCATTGATGCGATAGCGGGCATTTATCTGCAGTGCCCAGCCCTGTTTATGTTCGATTTCAGCAACAATCTTGTGTGCTGCCTCAATATCGAATCCATGATGCGGTTGAATGACTTTCTGCGTGTAAGGATGCGTTCGGTTGACGGCGATATGGAGGTGATAATTGCCCGTGTTTTTGTGCAGGGCATAAATTGTCTGGTGTTCGGCAAGCCCCATTCCCCGAAGAAAAAGACTGACCGCCTCGTCCGCCTGTTCGCGGGACGGCTGTTCGTTTTCCTGCCATGACAGAATCCAGTGCGTGACCGGCATTTTGCTCTAGATGGATTCCTCGGCCAGGGAAATCATCTTTTTTTTCTGTGCGGCAACAGTCGAGGTGAGGAAATTTCTGCTTCCTGCAAAGGCGAGTTTGTCCCTGCCCGCGTCGTCATGAGAAGCAAGAATGTAGTCCACCAGACCGCCGATCATGGCGGACTTGGATTTTTTGAAGCTGGTACGTTTGAGCTTTTTGACGATCATTGTTGTTCGCTCAGGGCTTCAATGGTTCCCCGGATTGCCCGCAGAGCGGCTTCCAGTTCCGTGAGGGTGGCCGCGTTTCCCGTCTGCTTCACCACAGCAAAATGATGCTTGAGCAGACCTCCAAGTCGTCGTAGTTCCCGGATGATCTGGTCGTCCGTTCTGGCAATGATGGGCCTGCCGCCGAAGAACAGCCGCCGCATGTACTCGGAAACCGAGATTCCGGCGGTCGCGGCCTGTCGGGTGATTCTTGCGTCTTCTTCAGCGGTGAGCCTGAGCGTCCGCCGCCGCTGAAATCTGATTGTCGCCTTCCGCTTTTCCATCTGCCTTTCCCGCCTTTTTGAGAGCGTGAGAAGCGAAGCGCCGAACGCTCTGCCGGAGTCCAGAGGCGAAGCCTTTGGCAGGATGTTAGCTGGCGTCAGACAGCTACCATCCTGTAAAGAAGAACGCTCATCAGTCTCTGGGGCAGTACATTCATACTTCTGCTGGCGCATCGGTCACGCCGTGCTTCCCCTTTTGGCGCAAGCATAGATGAAAAATGCGCTTGAAGGCCAGAGAAAAAATGAAAAAGACTGTATTGCTTTTCCTTGAACAAATGATTCTGACGGCAATATAAATTTAAACAGAAATGATTTAAAAAAATTTACTGTCTATACTTATGTACTATAATCCAGATACATCCAGTATTGTACAAATATGTCCACAAAGAAAAGTTGCCACTCAAGTTTTCACTGTGGTATGGGGAAAGGTCTCTGAATTTTTAACAAGGGAGGTGACAGCTATGGCAAAAGCCCGGCGCTACACAATGGAACAAATAGAGGCCGCCCGGAAAAAGCTCCGCAGCTTGCCTATGAAAACGATTGGCAAGACCCGTGCGGAAGTCGCGGAGCTTCTGGGCAAGGACATCAGGAAGGCCGCGCGGCAGGGCTATACCCCGCGCGACATAAGGGACGTACTCGCGGATGCCGGGCTTTCGGTTCCACTGACCAGGCTGGAAGCCCTGTTTGAAAAAGTTCCGGCACTGGGGTCTGCCACGGGCAAGGAAGAGACGGATCAAGACACAGCCCCGCCCGCTGCCGTTGGCGAAACTGGCGGACATGGAAGCACAGACGGGATATGAGGCAAAAAGAAACGGCGCGGTCAGGGTGCATGCCTGGGCCGCGCTGCATTACGGAATCTCTGGAACAGGGCCGGGGGCGTGTCTTGCCTTTTATCCCGCCTATCGTACTTTTCCGCGTAACATATCCAGATAGTCAGCGTACTCCTGAACCATGCGTCGCCGTTCCGGCAGATACTCCGCATAGTTGTACGCGGCGCGGACGCCATTGCGTTCACAGTGGGCAAGCTGGCGCTCTATCCAGTCTGTGTTATAGCCAAGCTCGTTCAGGAGCGTGGACGCCATTGACCGGAAGCCGTGAAAGGTATGTTCGCCGGTGACGCAGCCGAGTTGCCGCAGGACGCGCAACGGGCCTCCCCTGTACATGGGGCCGTCGTTTCCCGCCCTGTTGCCAGGAAAGACAAAGCGTCCATCGCCGCTTTTCTCATGCAGCTCATGGAAAATCGTCAGGGCCTGACGCGAAAGCGGCACGACATGGATTTGCCTCATCTTCATCCGTTCCGCCGGAATGCGCCATTCCGCCGCCTCAAGGTTGATTTCCTCCCATTCCGCGCGGATCAGTTCATTGGCACGGACAAAAACCAGCGGCGCAAGACGCAGGGCGCGGGAGATGAAAAAGTTCCCCTCATAGGCGTAGATTTTGCGCAACAGTTCGCCCACGGCAACGGGTTCGGTGATGGCCGCATGGTGGCCGTTGACCGTGGGGGCGAGAGCGCCGCGCAAATCGGCGGCAATGTCATGTTCCGCCCTGCCGGTGACAACGGCGTAACGGAAAATCCGTCCGGCATCGCGCAGCGCCTTGTGGGCGATGGTCAGCGCGCCCCGTTCTTCCACTCGCCGGAGAACGGCCAGCAGTTCCCTTGGGGTAATAGCGTTGACGGGACGTTTGCCGATGTGGGGAAAGAGGTTTTCCTCCAGAATACGAATGACTGTTTTTCGGTATGCGGGAACCCATTTCGCTGAATATTGGCGTACCACTCCCGCGCCACGTCCTCGAAAGAGTTGCGGGCCGCTTCCGCCGCCGCTTCTCTGGCCTGGCGTCGGGCCTCACTGGGATCGGTATGTTCCCGCAGCAGCTTTTTGGCGTCTTCCCGTTTTTCCCGCGCCTCGCGCAGGCTCACGGACGGATACGGCCCAAGGGAAAGAAGCTTTTGCTTGCCCGCGAAGCGGTACGCCAACCGCCACGATTTTTTGCCCGTAGGCGTGACGTAGAGGAACAGGCCCCGCCGTCCGAGTGCTTCTGAATCTTGCCGTTGGCTGTGACATGCCGTATGAATGTGTCGGTCAGCTTCATCCGGCCACCTCCAGAGTGGTGTTTCTTGGTACGGTTGGACTGACTGCTACCAACATATTTCTAAAAAAACCTTTTGATACAATGTATTACAAGAAATATGCCGGTAGCTGAGAGGGGAACCCCGTTCAGTTTTCCAGGGTCGGGGGCAGCACTGCCAGACCCTGGGAAACGCCGTCATTGACCGCCCAGACCTACCAAAAGACTACCAACACGTCTACCAACGGTTTTTGTGGATGCAGGTGGATTTTTGTGGATGGGATAAGGCAAAGATGTCTGATTAGAGCAATTTGACTTTTATTTTATTTAAAAATCGTTTAGATTGCAGAGATGAAATTTGCATCTGAAGAAATCCGAACCAAGGCTGTTCATGCGTATCTTGATGGAAAAGCAACAGCCAGGCAATTGGCAGATATTTTAGGTTATACCCCGGCTAGCATCTGCAATTGGGTCAGAGCTTACCGTGAAAACCAACGATTATCAGCCAAACCCAATGGCCATCGCCCAAGTTGTTTCTCATGCGAGGAGATTCGGGAATTGCAAGCCCTTCTTGATAAAAA
>NZ_JAAKEH010000074.1:0-8011 GCF_011039095.1 Desulfovibrio sp. ZJ200
GCGCTTGCCAGGGTACTCATACGCATGACGACACATGACTCAGACCGTCCTTTGCCCCTGGCCGCCGTTCGCCCGGATAAAAACGTAATGGCGGCGGAGCGCGCTGAAAAGTTGGGAATTGCCGTTTGCTGTGGCCACGGCCATAGCCCGGCGGAGCCAGGCCAGGGCGCTCTCTGCCGTGGCCGGGAAGCGGACTGCCTCATAGGCCAGAGACAGCGCCCGATCGTTGATGAAGCAGGCTTTCGTATCCATGAGGGAGCCTTCAGCTATTCGCCTGGCTATTCGCCAGGATGAAGTTTTCCAGTGTGACCGGCCAGCCGGGTTCGCCTTCAGCGTCTGTGAAGAGCTCGCATGTGTGCAGATCGCTGAAAATGCGTTCCTGTTCCTCACGCGGCGCGTTGAGAAAGCCGCCGTCGGGGTCAAGAATGTCTGCGGTCTTGTAAAAGCGCCCATTGTCGCCTTTGAAAACGGCGCGGCCCCAGTAGTCTGTGCCGACATAACGGACAGTGATTTTCATTCAGGCAGCCTCCTTTATTTCTAACGAAAAACCCGCCTCGCACGTTGGCCTTTCCTTGCGGGCAGGCGTTGTGTGCTTGGCGGGTTCAAAATGTTGAAAATTACAACTTTTGTCAACAGAAAAAAGAATGTTTTTACAACTTTTTTAAGTTTTGGCTTACTTCCTTTCGGATAAAACCCCAAAGGCATTTTCAGCGAGGGCGCAAACTTCGCCAGGCGATATGTCCAAGGCGCGAGCCATACGCGTAAACTCTGAAAAAATAAGACGTTTTCTTTTTCCTGTGGAGCCTTGTGGCTTCCGTAAGCCCTGAAGCCGCATCCTTGCCGCTGAGGGGGGAGCGTCTGGGAAAACGCGGGTAGCCCATTCCTCAACAGTCATTTTTTTTTCTTTGCGCCGATTATCCAAGAAGTCGATAACCCAAGCTTCCATCTCGATCTGCCTTGCTTCGTTCATGGCCTTTCCTCCTTAATCAGAGGAAAGGTAGCAGGAAAAACGTTCTTTATTCATACCTGTAATTCCCGCTTGACAAAAGTTGTAAATCGCAACATTTTGAACGTCAAGCAAACCGTTCCTTGACAATCAGCCCCGATGAACCCGCTTCAGACGCCGCGCCGGTTTGCTGCCGCCCGCCGCCTGAAGAACAGGGGGAGGGATACCCGATGGAATCGGGCCGCGCCTGGACGGCAGTTTGGACCAGGGCGCGAAACCTTGCCGAAAGGCAAAAGAAAAGGCCCCCGGAAATCCGAGGACCTGTAAGTCAGCGGCGGGCGCTGGCGGTATGTCAGTTCTGTTTGTGCTTGCGGGTCAAGTGGACACCGTAAAGGAAAATCCCAGCCATAAAGGCAGCGGCCAAAAGCCAGAGGGCGATACTCATTGTGTCCTCCTTGTCAGATAAAGGCAGCCGATTACCCCGGCAAAACCGAGAAAGACCGCAAAGACATTTTGCTGGTACAGCCCGATCAAGAGGGAACCTACCGCAAATTTTTCAAGAATATCCGCAATTCTTTTTACCATTGTTCGCCTCACCCCATAGATAACCATTCTTGCGCGCACTGTCCACAGCGCCGTTGAGTTGTCCGCATTTTTGCAGCTTGCGTTGCTGTGGGGTTAGTCACCTCCCCCAGCGGCCCGGTCGCTCGTCACGCCCTTTGTTCCGCCACCCGCCCTTTCGGGAACCGGGGCCAGCCTTTGCGTCGTTGGCAAAGGCAGATTAGTAAACTATTTACTGTGAGTCAACAATTTTAGAAAATTATTTTCTGAAAAAAATATGGGCGACCGAAGCCGCCCAAGTAAACATATTTCTAAAAATGCAGTCAGTCTAATCCTGCTCCACTTGGTTCCAGAGAAGCAGCAATTCTTGAGCTGGATTTTTGTCCAGTGCCTTGCACATGGAGCAAAAATCCCCAAGACGAAGGCGTAATGCCTTTTTTGTCGCGGTCTTAGCATTCCACATCGCGTGCACTTTCGACCACGGATTTGAACTTTCGGGAAAGGCCCGTTTCCCAAACTCTGCCTCTGTCAACCCCGCATCTTTTCTTGCTTTTTGCAGAAAATCGAGGGCTACACGTTCAATGTCAAGGATGTTGTCCTCCTTCATGCCCGCGCCTCCTTTTTTCCTGCCAGTGTATCACAAGGAAATTACTACGCGGGCATTTTCTCGTTTTTGTTGACATAGGAAATAATTTACTGTAGCGATCTTGTCAACGGCCACCCGTGGCCCGCTCTTTGACAATTTGCCCCGAAGACCCGCCCAGCCCACGCCGCGCAAGGCAGCTCCTTCCCGCCGTGGTGACGGTGGCGAGGGTACGCCCGGAAACGACCGGGCCGCGCCTGGACGGCGGTTTGGACCAGGGCGCGAAACCTTGTTGAAAGGCAAAAGAAAAGGGCGGCTCATTGAGAGCCGCCCGTGAAACCTTGGAGCGGAGTGCTGGCTAGAAGCCCAGCCAGCCGAAGCCCTTGGCCATGATGGTTGCAAGGGCAAGTCCTATGCCGAGTTGCCACTTGAGAAGCCGAAGCTCAGTGTCCTTGATAGAAGCCTTCACCTTTTCAATTTCGAGGCGAACATCTTGGGTGTCGCCCTTGGTAGCCAGTTCTTTGCGGGACGCTTCGTCGTAGCTTCGCACGACGCCCTGCATGGCTTCGACCTGCACTTTGGCCTGTTCTTCCGTGAAGCCGGCGGCCTTGAGCTTTTCAAAGTATCCGAGGGTATCAAAGGTTGTGGCGGTCATAATGGCCTCCTGCTGTCTCTATTCAGAGATAAACGGTTTCACGGCCTCTGTCAAAAACGCGTTGGCCGTGTGTGCTCCGGCTTGGGGCGACGGATGGGGAGCTACCTTGCCCCGCCGCTTGCAGCCTTCTTCGCGTCTGTTTTCAAAGATCGCCGGGGCGGCGTGGGCCGTTCCCCGTGTCGCTGAAAACATAATGATAGATATTTTATCAAGTGTCAAACAAAAAGGATAAAATTTTTATCAAATAAAAAAGGCCGCTCAGTTGGCGGCCTGATAAATTTTTTCGCACTTTCGGCTATTCTTCGGGGTTTATCCTCCCCCAGATAAGCAAAAGTTCCTGAGCAGGATTCCTACCGAGGGCATGGCATATTGCGCAAAAATCTCCCAGTCGCAACCTCAAACCGTCATTTCCTTTGCCCCTCCCATGCCATAGGCTGCTTATTTTGAGGCGGGGATTTTTGGCTTGTGGGAATGCCTTTTCTCCAAGCTCTTTTTCCGTCATGTCAGCATCTTTCCTCAGCTTGAGGATCAGATCCAGTGCCTCGCGCTCGACGTTCAAAATAGCTTCATCCTTCATAGGCGCAGCTCCTTTTTCCCACCAGCATAGCAGAGAAAAAGCTATCACGCCTATTTTAAATTTTTCTGGTTGACGTGATTTTTTATCTATCATAGAACTGGCGCACGGGCAACCCGGCGGCATGGCCCAAGAGTATCCGCAAATGCCACGGCCCGCCTGTACGGCGGCCCTGCCTTTGCTCTTTGACATCAGCAACTGCCCGAAACTATCGAACGGTTGCCCCACCCCGAAGACCCGCCCAGCCCACGCCGCGCAAGGTAGCTCCTTCCCGCCGTGGTGACGGCGGCGAGGGTACGCCCGGAAACGACCGGGCCGCGCCTGGACGGCAGTTTGGACCAGGGCGCGAAACCTTGCCGAAAGGCAAAAGAAAAGGCCCTCCGGTGACGAGGGCCTCGTGGTCAGCGTTGGGTGCTGATGAAAGTTAGTTCTGCTTGCGGGTTTTATAAAGACCGTAGCCGATAACGCAGATGACAACGGCGGTCAAAAAAATCCAGATAGCCATATTCACCTCCAAGCCGTTTCCCGAGAATTATCACTCCCACAAGGGAGACAATGCCGGGTATCACGCCCCACCAGACACTTTGAAAAGCGCTCACGGCGAAGCTGGCAACTGCGAAGTTAACCAGAAAATCAATCAGCTTTGAAAGCGTTTCTTTGTTCATCTCCGCCTCACCTCATAGATAGCCACTTTCGCGGCTGCCGTCAAAAAGAATTGAAAAAGTCAAGGCCGCCGTGCAGGCTCCGAGTATCCGCAAAGGCCATGGCCCCGCCTGTACGGCGGCCCTGCCCCTGCTCTTTGACATCAGCAACTGCCCGAAACTATCGAACGGTTGCCCCACCCCGAAGACCCGCCCAGCCCACGCCGCGCAAGGTAGCTCCTTCCCGCCGTGGTGACGGCGGCGAGGGTACGCCCGGAAACGACCGGGCCGCGCCTGGACGGCGGTTTGGACCAGGGCGCGAAACCTTGCCGAAAGGCACAAAAAAGGCCGCTGGAATCCCGGCGGCCTGTGAAGGAAAAGGGCGGCTCGCGCCGCCCGTGGGGTCAGTTTTGCTTGCTCAGATAAAAGCCATAGGCTGACAGAGCAATGCCAACAATGATGAACATAATCCAGCCAGTACTCATATCAGTCCTCCTTGGTGAGAGAGATGCTGACAATTAAAAATATCACCGCTGCCCAGAATCCAGTCATGTTTCCTTGAAAAACACCAACCGCAATTCCGGCCACTCCCAATTTTTCAAGGGTGTCGGCAACGCGTTTCAATCGGTTTTTGTATTTCATCCTCTACTCCGCTGAAAAAGTAACCATTTTCACGGCCTCTGTCAAAAACGCGTCTGCCCTCCTCAAATCAAAAAATAGGGTTCGCCCTGATTCCGTTCCGGTCGAACCGGTGACAATCTGTCCCCGGTTCTCGGAAACGAAATTTGTGTCATGTTTCACGGGCTGATCCAGCCGTCGTGTCTGCCCGTGCTCCGCTCTGCCCTTGTTTGGACGCCTTGCCGCTTTCGTGGGTACAACGCCTCAATGGGGGGCTTCTCTGCGCTCGATTTTTAGGCCCATCCGCCCTTTTCGCGCCTCGATCCAGCTTGCGGGGGCGGCTCTTTTCCGGCCCCACCAACGTCTGGCGTTGGCCTCCCTGCCGCGCAGGCGGTTGCCATTGGGGATTGGCTTGTGGCTACTCTGGCCCGTGGGCCGTGTTCGCCGCCATTCCCCGTTGGTAGCTCTAAAATAGAAGGAAACTTTCTATTTGTAAAGAAAAAATAGGATATTTTTTTCTAATTTATGTAGAATCAGAAAAATGCCCAACCTATTAGAGCCCAAATGTGGAGGAGAAGATGGTTAGACGGGAAATTGTAAAGACTGGCGAGAGGGTAGAGGTGCGGCTCGTGGACGATGAACATTCCGAGCCGGGTTGTATCGTCCTGGAAAAAGAGGATAGGGCGATTATTGATAAAATCGCCAAGTGTGCCGCCAGGTGGTCAATGGCTGCCTACCGGGAGGACAAGGATGGATTGCTACGCTGGTCGAGAGAGTGGGCGGACCTGTCCGAGAAATTATTTCGATTTTGGGTTCGCCTTGGCTGCCCGAAGTTACCGCCGAGCGAGGAGGAGCGCACCAAAGGAGCTTAGGGCTGGAGCATTTTCTCTTTGAAAATGCTCTGCTGACGCGAAAGCGGCAGCCGCCGCAACGTGGCGTACATTCAGGCGAAAAACGCGGTTTTTCGCCTGAATGCCACCTTTGACTTTCATAAAAAGTCAAAGGTAATCTGCTCTAGGATATATAGGCTTCTCTGAGGTCTTTGCATATTTCCGCACGTCTATCCGCATCCGCTTCGGGGATAAAAAGGATAATGTCGGAGTTGAACTCGCGGATATTGTTATGGACTTCCTTATCATTCGCCATTGTTTTAGCGATATTATCAGTTTCGCCAACATAGAAAACATCGCATGGGAACTGGTCAACAATATGGAAGAGGCTGTACTCACTTGATAATACAAAAACTCCCGGCTCCTCGTTAAAATTTGAGCCGCAAGTATAAATCTTTACATCGTAATCAGCCCCCGATGCTCCAGTGAGCGTTGTGTATCCAAAATCAGGCATGGCTTTCTCCGTTATTGTAATCGGTTAGTGCCGTTTACCTTCCTTCAAACTCTCAACGCGGCAAGGATAGCCTGTATTCTTCCATTTGTTTGAGATCAAATATTTTTATATTTTACCTTCATTATAGCAAGTTAGGCACATATAATATTCGGAATCAATATTAACTTTACATTTATTATGGCATATTTCGCATTCAATGATTTTGAATTCTTGAGATTTCCTATCCTGAATCTTTTCAAAAGATATTTTCTTTTTCGGATTTTTACCGCAATCATTACTAGATTTTTGGCTTTTTAATAATTTTATTTCATAATTACATATAGGGCATACTGTCCATTGTGATTTTAGGTTTTCTTTAAAAGTGTTTTTACAACATGGGCATGTTATTGATACTTCCTTATTTTGATTTATTTTTTTATCCGATACAAAATTTTTTGAAATTTTAAAATCTTTATGCTGTTTTTGATGGCATGAGACGCACAACAAAATTAAATTAGTGGGATTATTGGTGCCATATTTATGAAGTGGAATAATGTGGTGAAGGTGATACTCAATATTTCCAGATCTATGGCACTTCCCACATGCTAAACCATCAGTGATAATTATTTTGTTCCTAATATTTTGCATTTCTTCTGGAGAAAGTCGCCCTGAGTACACTCCATTTTGATTGAGTAATCCCTTTAAAAATGATTTATAAATATATATTTGATTAGTTTCATTTCGTGTCAATTTAAATTCATTGGAGATTTTATTCTCAAGAAATTGTTGATGCTTTTCACTTCTGATTTTAATTATCGCTGAATTGCGCTCTTCTCGTATCTTTCTCGCCAGATTCTCTATTTCTGTTGTCGTTTTATTTGACTCATAGATAACCGATATAATTTTAGAAAAAGAATTTTTGTTAGAATAAATTATATTACGTGCCTCATGGTGAGCTGATTCTTCGGTGCATAGGGGATAGGTTTCATCAATTATTTGTTTTATTAAATTCTCTGAACTGGATAAATCGAATTTTGCTCCGCTTATTTTTTTTAAACACAAAGCACATATTGAAAGTCGAGGGGTACTAAATTTTAAAATTTTTTCCTTTTGGCATATATCGCATTTCCCTCGCTCGTCTTTCATATGATTAATTTATTGTTTAGTTTTTGTGGGCAACGGAAGACTGTCCATATTGAATTTCTTGTTGGGGCGGAAAGCCTTTTTGTATTTGTTCCTTTTCCTTTACCTTAGGTCGCCCAGGTGTTCCTTTTTCATTGCTAATGTCGTTTTCAAGAGTCCAACCATTGCGGATGTGATTACTCACATCCCAGCACAACTTGTCTATGGTGGTGCTTACAGCAAGGGCAAGGTTGTGGGCTTCCTCGATGCTCAGGCTGCGATAATGGCCTTGGCCGTTACCATTCCGCACGGATCGCCACGCATTGACCGGGTGACTTACCCCTATGAAGGCTTCTCTAGCAAGGTCTGTATCATTCTTTGGTGGAGTCATTTCTGCGGCCTTTTGGCACACTGTCCACACCAAACATCTTTCAAATACTTTTCCATTCATAGGTTTTTTTTGCCTGAAATTTGAGGAGGAAAAAACCGCAAATTTTCTTCTTGAGTAAATAGGATTTTTCCTTCTAAAATATGGCATCTGGAGGTCACATGGAAATCTCTGATGCCTTTGCCACTCTTAAGGAGCGTTTCGGTAACCATTCCTTGGCAGCCAATCATCTTGGGATGACACCTGAGCACTACCGCGCCCTCCGCAATGGCCGCGCCCATATTTCCAAACGCACGGCTGAGTTCATCATCCTCAAGGCCAAGACTGTTGCCCCTCAAGAGCAACCGGTAGCACAGGCCAAGCTCGCAAACCGTGACGATCCAGGCATGAGCCTGCCCAATTCCGGCCAGTCTGTAACTGTCTAACGAGCGGAGGAAGCTGCATCATGCCTCACAACGCGCCATTCTGCCCGAAGTGCGGGCGCAAGATGGACAGGATTTTCAGGTCAAACAGCGAGACCCCCCGGCTTTTTCTCTGCCGAGAGTGCGGACACGAACAACGCCGATACGGTGAGCCGTGGAGTTGGAAGGATATTCAGTT
>NZ_JAAKEH010000075.1:0-7899 GCF_011039095.1 Desulfovibrio sp. ZJ200
TACTGCCGGGCAATCAGCCCCATTGCCGCGCTGGCCAGCTCATACCACGGCAGTTGCTCCCGGACGTGGCTGTCAAAGGCGCTGGCGAAGCCATGAAAGGTCCAGTCCCGCATCAGTCCCGCTCCAGAGGAAAGCCCAGCCGACGGGAAAAGGCGGCCAGGGCGAGAGACGCAAGTTCCATCCGCTTGCCGTCCGGGTAGGGCAGGTTGAACTCAAAGCGCAGGCTTTCGGCCAGTTCGTGCGGATGCCATGCCAGCGGCTTGCGGCAGATAGCCGTCATCATGCCGTCGGCATGGCCGCTTTGCACCTGGCCGAAAAAGCGTTCCAGCAAGGCCCGCCACTCCTCCGGCTCATAGAGCATTTTGCTTTTGAAATTATTCAATTTCAAAAGCGGCGCTGCCATCATTTCGCGTCCAGAACGCGGTCTGGACGCTCATTCGGCGCGGGCGTCCGCTCCCGCGGCCGCCAGAGCGGTTGCCGTTTGCAACAGCAAACCGCTCTAGAACTTCTGGATTTTCGGCGCATTAGCGATGTCTCCGATATGGACGCCCGGCTCCATTGCCAGCTTGAATTGGCAGCCTCTGGACGCCCGGTTGCTCATGGCCCCGCCCTTGACGTGCCAGCCCCACGCGCTGCCCTTGGCGGTAGCCGTTAGCGGCTCTGCCGCTTACGGATAGCGACAGCGATTCCTTGGCATCGCATTTCGAGTAACCAGTTGCTGTCTTCATCCGTAAGCCGCTGAAGCGGCAACGGCTGAAGCGTGGAGCGGGCGGCGAGAAACATTGCCGTTTCCGGGCCGCACAGGGCCGCCACAAGGCGCAGAATATGCTCCCTGTCCTCCGGGAAGGGCACACTGTTCAACACGCTGGAAACGAATATGGCGCTGAATGGCATACCGGCCCGCACGGCGGAAAGAAAGCTCATGGCCGAGGTGCGGCCCTTTTCACGGTTCACCGTATCCCTGTCGGCGGGATACGGCTCAAACTCCGTCACGCGGATGCCCTTTGCCCGGAGCATCCGGGCCTCGTCCCCCTGGCCGCTGCCGAAGTCCAGAACGGAATCCCCGCAGACCTGCCGCCATTTGTTCATGAATTTGCCGTCCAGCGCCACGTCCGCCAGGCGTTTGTGGGAATAGACGGGCAGGACAAAGGCCCGGCCAAGGTGGATACGGCGCAGCCATTCCCGGCGAAAAGCGCCGTAGCGCAGAAAGTCCGCGTTATCCCCGGCAAAGTGGAAGTCCATGCTCAAGAGATTGAGCATGGCGCTGGCAAAGTCGGCCTTCTCCTCCGCCAGTTCCACCACGGGAATGGTTGCGCGGCCCTTGCGGGCGGCGGCTTCCAGCCGCCCCATGCCGTTGATGACCGTCCCGTCCGGCGTGGCCACGATGGGCAGGCGGATATGCAGCCGGGCCAGAGGCAGAACCGGGCGCTCGGCGGCGCTCATGCAGGGATGGAAGTCCGGGCTGTCCGGCGCTATGTCCGGCAATGCCGCCGCCATGTCTTCCACGCCCGCCGCTCTGATGGCGGTCCGCAAATCCCGTTCCGTGGCTTCGATGCTGATGTCATTGGTGGCGCGGTTGAACAGCAGATTCACGCCGCGCCGGGCGCTGTCCGCCGTGCTAGACCTTGCCCTGTCCCACGCGGACATACGCAGGCGGATACTCTGCAAACGGCTGCCTTCCGTTTGTGGGGCCGTGGCGGCTTTCCCCAAGCCGTCGGTGGGGGCGTCACCTCGCCCCCGCCTCTGCCTGCGCCTACACTATCCCGGACGCCGCAGCGCCGCCCGCAAAGGGCGCGAACAGCGCGAAGTTTTTAGAGCGTTTTGCTAATGAAATTAACTAAACGCTCTGGCAGGGCGAAGCCATGCCCGCCGCGTGCGTCAGCCGTTGCCGGCATTGTGCCGCAGTGGAGTTTTGACGCAGGGGCTGGGGTCAGCCCTCATTACTCCATGCAAAGCCGCCTTTTTACGTCCGGCGGCGTTGCAAGGCCAACATTGACCTTGCGGTATGCTCAATACAGCTTCGCCCAATGTTGGCCTTGCGCCTTGCCGGCCGAAAAAATTCGGCTTTTCGCGGACGGTGTTTTCATGAGGGCTGACCCTAGAGCAGATTACCTTTGACTTTTTATGGAAGTCAAAGGTGGCATTCAGGCGAAAAACACGGTTTTCGCCTGAATGTACGCCGCGTTGCGGCGGCTGCCGCTTTCGCGGCAGCAGAGCATTTTCAAAGTGAAAATGCTCTAGGCAAAAAAGCCCGGCGCAAGTTATTTACCTTACAGAACAAAAGGTATAGATATAAAAATCTCTAAGAGTCCCCGCGTTGTCGCCTTTTCCCCGAACCTTTCGGGGATAAACGTAGAACGTGTCCACGGAGGCGTGATGAATAAAAGCGAACTGATCAAGGCTCTGGCCGAAGAGACGAATATTCCTTTTGACGACGCTTCACTGGTGGTGAATACTTTTATTGATGCCATGAAGAACTCGCTGCTCGCCGGGGACCGCATCGAAATCCGCGGTTTCGGCAGTTTCAAGATAAAAGAATACAGCGGCTATGCCGGGCGCAACCCCAAAACCGGGGAAAGCGTTTTGGTGGTTCCAAAACGCCTGCCTTTTTTTCGCGCAGGCAAGGAACTCAAGGAATTCATCAATCAATAGAGCAGATTACCTTTGACTTTTTATGAAAGTCAAAGGTGGCATTCAGGCGAAAAACGCGATTTTCGCCTGAATGTACGCCGCGTTGCGGCGGCATAGCCGCCGGAAACGAGCCAAAAACCGCGTTTTTTGGCAACGTGATCCCCATACAGCGCCCCAGGCGCGATGTATGAAATAACTTCTAGAGGCCACAGGTATTTTGCGGCATTCCGCCGGTCAGCCGGACGCATGCGCAGAAGATGCCGGGGCGAATCCGGGCGGTGCGCATGGCGGGGCGACGCGCTCCGCGGGCAGCGAAAACCGCTTGCAACGAGCAGAAAAAGGAGTCGAACATGCAGTTTTCCGGCGCCATGACAGCACTTGTGACCCCTTTCAAGAACAATGCCGTTGACGAGGCAGCGTATCGCGCCTTTATTGAAAACCAGATCAAAGAAGGCATCCACGGCCTGGTGCCGTGCGGCACTACCGGCGAATCCGCCACGCTTACGCATGAAGAGCACGAGCGGGTCATTGAAATCTGCATTGACCAGGCCAGGGGGCGGGTTCCCGTGCTGGCCGGGGCCGGTTCCAACAATACGACCGAGGCCATCCGACTGGCGCGTTTCGCCCAAAAGGCCGGAGCCGACGGGGCGCTGCTTATTACCCCTTATTACAACAAACCCACCCAGGAGGGCTTGTACAGGCACTTCAAGGCCATTGCCGAGGCCGTGGACCTGCCGCTGGTGCCCTACAATGTGCCGGGCCGCACGGGCTGCAATATGCTGCCGCCGGTGCTGAGCCGCCTGGCCCGCGATTTTTCCAACATCGTGGGCGTCAAGGAGGCCACAGGGGATATGGTCCAGGGCAGCCTGGTGCTGGAATCCTGCCCTGAGAGCTTCAGCGTGCTTTCCGGCGACGATCTCACGGCCCTGCCGCTGATGGCGCTGGGCGGCAAAGGCGTGATTTCCGTCACGTCCAACCTTGTGCCCGGCCGCGTGGCCGCCATGTGCAACGCCTTTGCCAAGGGAGATCTGGCCGGGGCCGCGCGCCTGCACCACGAAATGTTCCCCCTGCACCAGATTTTATTTGTGGAAAGCAATCCCATTCCCGTCAAAACAGCACTGGCGCTTATGGGCCAGATGGAGGCCGAAATGCGCCTGCCGCTCAGCCCCATCAGCGAATCGGCCAAGGCCAGGCTCATTGACGTGCTGCGGCAGCAAAACCTGCTCTGATTCCAATTCCTGATTGAATACTGCAGGAATTGGAATGGGGAGCCGGCAACCGGGGCCGCAGGCCCCGTGGGAGACTGGGAGGCTTTGCCCCCGTCAGCGAATTTTCAGGTTGAAAATGCTCTGCTGACGCGAAAGCGGCAGCCGCCGCAACGCGGCGTGCATGCAGGCGAAAACCGCGTTTTTCGCCTGCATGCCACCTTTGACTTTCATAAAAAGTCAAAGGTAATCTGCTCTAATTTCATTAGCAAAACGCTCTAAGCCGCGCAGCATTTCACAGATGATCCGCTCCGGGGTGCGCCCTCATTTTCGGAGTACAGCGCAGAGCGGGGCTGAAGAGGCCCACGGGAAAGGGCTTGGCGCGGCTATTGTTGCTGGCGGAGAATGACGCGCAGGGTTTCGGCTTCCGGACCGGAAAGATTTTTGAGAGCTCGCTCCAGGCGCGCGCGCACCGCCTGGTGCCGCGGCGCCAGCTCATAGAGAGAGGCGGCGGCAGAAGCGCAGACCGGAAAATCGGCTTCGTTCTGGCGGCCTCCGGCCTTGAGCCGGGCATAGCGCAGGGCCGCGTTGATGATCGCGTCCAGGTAGGCAGTGTCGCCAAAAGCCAGAAAAGCCGCCCAATACATTTGCAGGACGGTTTTTTCGGCATATATGTCCCAGCGCAGCAGCGGCGCGGGGCTGCTGCGGATCTGGCGCAGCAGCACGGCGTCCTCCGGGCCGAGGAGATCTGCCAGCAGGGCGGCTTCGTCGCCCAATTGGGCCAGATGCGCCACCCAGGCCAGGGTGCGCCTGCCGTCGCGGCTCAAGGTCTTTGAAGGCGGCAGGATGCGTTGCCGGGCCGCGGGATCGCGCCGCAGCACCTCGGCCAGAAAGGCAGCCGCCATGAGCCGTTTCTCTCCCTGCGCCAGTGCGCCCTGGGCGTCGAAAGAGCGCAGAAGGCCGGGCAGCACGTCCGGATTCTTGTTTTGATAATAAAATTCCATGTCCCGCGCATACAGCGATACGGACTTGGAGATGTCCAGCGCGCCTGCCTGACGCGGCTCAAGGCAGCAAAGCCCGGCCAAAAGCAGGAGCGGAATCCAAACAAGCGTCTTTGCCATGCAGTATCCTTGAGCGCGCAATGCGGGCTCCGGCGTGTCCGGGGCAAGCCGGTCTCAGTCAAAATCGGCCAGCAACGCGCCGAGTTTCAGACATTCCAGGGGGCTTTCGCACAGCGTGGCCTTGAGCCGGGCCTGGGCCTCCTGCAAATGCGGCGAGGAAACCCCGTTGCGGATGGAACTGTGCGCTTCGAGAAAGGCGGCCAGCCAATCGCAGACCTTGATCATCTGTCCGTCCTTGGGATCCAGGGCGTCTGCATTGCAACTCTGCTGCAAGGCCTCAAATCCTGCCACTTTGACGATGTTCTCGCCGTCGCGGCGGCATTCCTGAAATTCCGAACCCACGCTCAGGCCCAGATAATAAGAAATACGCTCCACCAGCGCGGCAAAGCCCTCTTTGCGCAGAGGGCGGAAAATACGCCGCTCCAGCTCGGCTTCCTCGTACTCCTTGAGAATCCCGGGCAGGCTGGCCACAGATTGCTTGACCGGCGAAATGATGTCCCGGGTCAAAAGTTCGGGCAGATCGTGGAACAGGCCGCAGAAAAAATTGTTATTGGCCCTGGCCGTGCAGGCATGCACCGAAAGACTGAAAAAATAGGCGAAGGCCGCCACGATGAACATATGCCCGAGCACGGAAGTGGCCGGGATGCGCGGGGCCTGGGTCCAGCGGATCTGGAAGCGCAACTGCCCGCAGAGATTGGCCAGGCGGGCCAGCGCCGTATTGGGCGTGAGCATGGCCTCCATGCCCGCCAGCGAGCGGAAAGCGTCGAGACGTTCCGCAAAAGAGCGGGCAATGTCATCCATTTCATCGTCAAAGCCGTTCAAGGGTTTGAGAAGATGAAATTCCCACTGGGAAGCGAAAAGGTGGGCTGCGGTCAGAATGCGCCGGACCAGGCCGCTTTCATCCGTGCTCCGGTGCCAGGCGCGCATGCGATCCCAAAACGGGCCCAGAGGGGAAAGCACAGGCTCAAGCCTGGCAAGCACATGTTCGGTGAGTTGGCGGTAATGAGCCGGGTTTTCCTTTATTTTGTAAAAAACCGGCGGCTTGATGTCCGTGATGATCAGCCGGTAAAAATAGTCGAACAGGCCGCCCTCAATAATGTCGCGCGCCAGGGCCAAACGCTCCGCCTCGGGCAGATGCCGGGCATTCTCGTGCCAGAGCACGCAGGCCAGGAGCATTTTATGAGCCTGCTTGTCGATTTCCAGCAGTTCCACGGGGCGCAGTTTGTCGTTCCAGCGCAATAAATAGGCGCCGGAAAAAATCAATTGCAGCAGGCTCTTGCGGATGACAGGCATGGAAAGTCCTTGGGAAAGGGCAGAAAAACGAGGGAAGAAGCAGGGACAGGGAGGCCGCAGACCTTAACAGAACTCTGGCAAACATATATGTCAGCGTGCTGAAAAGTTCAAGCCTCTCTGTCGTTACGGTCTCTTGCTTGACACTCCCGGCCCTTTGGCGTATTTAAACCGTCTTTGCTGCGATAAGCGCCGTCACCCCCGTTAGACAGCGCGTCGCCGACGAATTTTTTTCAGCCTGACGGCTGACGCATATTTGCCTGCGAGGAGTTCATTTTCATGAAGACGTTCAGCCCTACCCCCAAAGACATCAACCGCCAGTGGTTTGTGGTTGACGCTCAGGATCAGGTTCTCGGTCGTCTGGCCAGCCGGATTGCCCATCGTCTGCGCGGCAAGCACAAGCCCGAGTTCGCTCCCCATATGGATAATGGGGACTTTATCGTGGTGATCAACTGCGAAAAGATCAAAGTGACCGGCACCAAGATGACCGACAAAAAATACTACCGGCATTCCGGCTGGGTGGGCGGCCTCAAAACCACCACCCTGGGCGACGTGCTGGCCGACAAGCCCTCGCGTGTGCTCATGTCCGCGGTGCGCGGCATGCTGCCCAAGAATCGTCTGGGCCGCGCCATGTTGAAAAAGCTCAAGATTTATGCCGGGGCCGAGCATCCGCACGCGGCCCAGAACCCGCAGCCGCTGAGCCTGCCTTACTAAGGAGCCATGAGCCATGAGCGAGAAATTTGAATACGGCACCGGTCGCCGCAAGACTGCCACGGCCCGTACCCGCGTCTACGCCGGGGCGGGAGGCATCACGATCAACGGTCGCTCTTTTGAGGAGTATTTTCCCCGCAAGACCCTCCAGATGATCATCCGTCAGCCCCTGGTGCTGGCGAAGCTGGCCGAAAAACTGGACGTGCGCGTCAATGTGTCCGGCGGGGGCGTCGCCGGGCAGGCCGAGGCCGTGCGCCACGGTATTTCCCGCGCGCTTTTGCTGGTAGATCCGGGCCTGCGCGCTGTGCTCAAGAAAGCCGGTTTTCTGACCCGCGACGCCCGCAAGAAGGAACGTAAAAAATACGGCCTGCGCGCCGCTCGCGCCCGGTACCAGTACTCCAAGCGTTAATCTCTTGCCTTTTCGAACCTCTTTGCAACAAGGGGTTTGTCATCCAGCAGGGGCGAGTCGCGGCAGCGGCTCGCCCCTGCTGGTTGTATGAAGAAAACCTCCCTAGAGCATTTTGCTTTTAACTTTTTACATAGCCACAGGATTTAAACCATCCTTCAGCGTCTTTTTGTGTGATACAACTTAATGCTTTTCCAATGGACTTGTACAGTTCATCACATGTTTTTGCTTTCATACCCCGAAGTAATTGTTTCACTTTGCTCCACATCTTTTCAATGGGATTTAAATCCGGGCTGTATTCTGGAAGGAAAATATACTTGCAGCCTTTTTCCCTTATCAAGTTTTGGGCTGTTTTTGATTTATGGACATTCAAATTATCCATTATAACAACATCGTTAGCTTTAAGCGTTGGAAGAAGAAATTTTTCAATATAAGCATTGTACATTTTTCCATCCAGTGCCCCATCAAAAACAACACTGCAAGTTTCTCCCGTTACCCGGATTGCTGAAAGTATGCTTATCCTTTCCCAACGTCC
>NZ_JAAKEH010000076.1:0-7824 GCF_011039095.1 Desulfovibrio sp. ZJ200
AGAACATGACCGCTACTGAGGCCATACGCCATGCCAAGGACGTGTCCGGTCTGACGGCTGAGGAAATCGGCGCGGCGGCCGGTTTGAGCGCGGCCGTGGTGCGGCGCTATCTGCAACGCGGCGACGGCTACGATCCGGGGTTGAGTAAAATTCCCGCCCTGTGCCGGGCCATGCACAACACGGTGCTGATCCAGTGGCAGCAGGCCCAGCTTGAAAGGCAGGCGGAAGACGTGCCCCCGGCCCGGAACAGGGCCCAGGTATTGACCGCCGTGGCCAGAGCCGCCGCCAGCATGGGCGATGTGCAGCGCCGCCTGGCCGACAGCGAGGGCGGCGGCATTGACCCGGCCTGCGCCCGTGATGTGCGCGGCCTTGTGGGTGATGTAATTGAGGATTGCCGTGTGGTCATGGCCATGCTGGCTGTGCAGGCAAGCCATGCCGACATCACGGAATGTATGCCCCTGGCCAGCCTGCGGCCTGAACGCAAGCGCCCGTGGTGGGCGATTTGGAGGCGGAGGGCATGAACCTGACTTTTTCCGCTCATGCTCTGAACCGTTGCCTTGAGCGGGACATTTCCCTCCAACGGGTAGCCGACGCCATCCTGGCGGGAACCATGGAAGGGTATGGAGACCGTCGAATCCTGACGCACGGGCGGCTTCGAGTGGTTGCAGTGGTTCAGGACAATTCCTGTTTTGTGGTTACGGCGTTCCGTCTGCCGAACCAGAATCCGAAACGCCATATCCAGAAGCAACGCGCCCGGATACGACGCTTTCAGCGTGAGCGGAGGTGACGCCATGCGCTGTCGGCATCGTCTGCCCAATCCGGAAACGGCGGGCTATTGTGATTGGATTGATCCGGAAACCGGCGAAGTGCTCATGAGCGCGTGGGACGCCCTGCGGGAAGCGGCCCGGCGCAGCCCGGACTTGCGGCCCTGCCCCAGACACAAGGGGAGCCGGGGAACCTGGAACTGGATTTACCGCACGACTTGCGAGAAGTGCCCGGACGCCGTGAAAAAGGAGGCGGCATGAACGCTGATATTCGTCTTTCAGTCGGCTTCTGGCAACACCCGAAGACGAAAAAAACTGTGAAGCGTCTCGGTCTGGAAGGGATACGCTCGCTTCAGGTTTTGTGGCTGTGGGCGGCACAAAATAAACCTGACGGCAATCTAGCCGGTATGGATTGGGAAGACATCGAGCTTACCGCTGACTGGCAGGGGGAGGAGCGGGCGTTTTTTGACCACTGCCTTGGCGTGTGGATCGACGAGGTTGAGGGCGGCTATGCCCTCCACGACTGGGCCGAGCACAACCCCTGGCAGGCGGAAGCTGAAGCCAGGAAGGAGCAGGCCCGGAAAAATGCCACCGCAGGCTGGGAAAAGCGTCGCGCAAAGCGCCCGCACGATTTTGGCAATGCTCCTTCTCCTTATCCTTCTCCTAACCAGGAAGAAAATACATCCCCTCCTGTAGAGAGTCTTGTGAACCAGGATCGCGCGCGTTCCCCAGAGCGCGGCAGTGAGGGAGTCGGGGCGGATTTGTCAGGCCCGGGGCTGGAATTTGTGGAACTCCGGGAGTTCTACAACCGCGAAATGCGGGCTGAAGGCCCGTTGGCGGGCTTTTCCGAGTACAAACAGCTCAAGGCCGCGCGAGACATGACAGGCGCATCGCTCTGGCCGGGAAACGCCAGGCTTTTTGACGACCTCTCGGCCCGCAAGGAAGCTGGCGTCTGGAACCGGGGCTTTGAGATCGGGCTTGGGCGCTATCTGCGCGAAAAGACCTGGCTTGCGCCCATCCAGAGCCGGGCTTCACCGCCATCGGAGGCCACGCCGACAGAGTTTCAACGCCAACAGCAGGACAGGCGCAACATGATGCGCATAGAGCAGATTACCTTTGACTTTTTATGAAAGTCAAAGGTGGCATTCAGGCGAAAAACGCGGTTTTCGCCTGAATGTACGCCGCGTTGCGGCGGCTGCCGCTTTCGTGTCAGCAGAGCATTTTCAAAGAGAAAATGCTCTAGCCAAAGCTCTCAGGGAGCGCGAAAGAGCGGCAAAGCAACAGGCGCAAGGAGGGCAACAACATGGACAGAGAGCAGCTACGGCAACGCCTCCTGCCGCGTTTGATTGAGGCGGAGGCGGTTCACAAATCCGGGCGCTCCCCGGAGGAACTTGCCCTCCTGGCTGAAATTTTCGCCGATGACCTGGACGGCGAGAACCCTGAAGCCATAGAACGGGCCTTTGCCCTGCACCGCAGGGAATCCTCGCGATTCCCTACCCCGGCGCACATTCTGGCCGTGCTGCCCAGATGCAGGCAGCCCGTGCAATCGCTGCCGTCCTTGCCGATGGAAGTCTCCGACCGCAAGACGCCGGGCCTGGGACGGCTGGTATCCAGGGCTCTGCGCGGGGAAGCCGCGGCCAGAAACGCAATGGAAAAACTGATCAGGCAAACGTGCGCGGGGGTACGGCAATGATCGCTTTCACGTTGTCCTGCATTCCCACGGCGCAACAGCGCGCCCGGCACGGCGTGGTCAACGGGCACAGCATGACGTACAAGTCCGGCTCCCAGCGAGCGGCCGAGCGGACCCTGGACGCGTTGCTGGCGCCCCATGCGCCGGAAGTTCCCATGTCCGGGGCCGTGGTGCTGGAGTTCCGGGCCGTGTTCCCGCCGCCGCAAAGCGTGAGCAAAAAGGCGCGGGCGGCCATGCTGCGGGGACAGATCCAGCACGTCAAAAAGCCGGATCTGGACAATCTGGCCAAGCAGCTCAAGGACGCCATGTCCAGGCTGCAATTCTGGGGCGACGATCGGCAGGTGATCCGCATGGTCAGCGAGAAGCGGTACGGCGCGGTGGGCCACTGGGAGGTATGCGTGCGCGAAGTGATGGAGGGCGAAGCGATATGAGCAGAATCACCGGCGCGAAATGCGAGGATTGCGGCAAGACGGCGGGCGGATCGGGCAACTGGTCCGCTGTGTGGCGCGCGCTCAAAAACATGGGCTGGACCGTGGACCGGAGAGTCCATAGGTGCCCGGCCTGTTCCGCAGCGTGGCAGGCCAGGCTTGAGAGGGAGGCTCGGCGTGGCCCGGCTGACCGCTGAGCAGTGGGAGCAGGCGCGGGCCGATTACGAGGTGCGCGGCATAAGCCTTGGAGACGTGGCCCGGACATACGGCGTGGCCACGTCCAGCGTTTCCAGGCGGGCGCGGGCCGAGGGCTGGACGCAAGGGCGTTTGCAAGACCTTGCGGCGCGGAAAGTAGCGGCAGTCAAGGAAATGGCCGAGGTGGAAACGCAAACGCAAGACCTGCCCGTGCGTTTCCAGCACACCTTGCAAAGCGTGGTGCAGGAGCGCTTGCAGGCAGAGAGATTGCTCGCCAGTCTGGACGTGGCCCTGGCCGCCAAGGCCATCACGCTCGCCCATCAGGCCACGAGCGCGGCGGATATTGAGACGCTTTCCCGCGCCCGCAGAAACCTTGCGCCAGCGCAGCAGGCCCCGGCCCAGCAGACCACCGTCACCGTCAATCAGCAGGCCCAGGCCGGAGCGGCGCTCATGACGCCAAGGGACGTGTTGGAGGACATCCGCAAAGGAGCGGCGCTCCGCGCCTGGGACGAACATGCGAATCCTGCCGACTCTTGAGGAATTTTTTCTCGCGCACGGCGTGGCCGTCATGGCGCCGCGAGTCGTCCTGCCCTTCCACCGGCGGATATTCGACGCGCTTACATTGTGGCTGTTGGGCGACCTGCCGGACGGCAGGCGCAACATGGCAATCTGTATGCCTCCTCGCCACGGCAAGACATTCATTGCCCGCGATTTGGTATCCTGGGGACTGGCCTGTTTTCCTGACTCGGAATGGATATACACGTCCTGTTCGGCCAAGTTGGCCGTGACCCAAACCATGGCCATCAAGGGCACGGTGTCCTCCGACTGGTATCGCAGGGCTTTCCCGTATGTCGGGGTGCTTCCGGGCGAAGGCCGGCAGGATCAGTTTTCAACTCCGTCGGGAGGTTCGGTGTACGGCGTGGGCGTAGGCGGGACAATCACGGGTTTTGGTGCCGGGAAGAAACGGCCCGAGTTCGGGGGCGGCATCGGCATCGACGACCCCATTCAGGCCAAGGATGCGTACAGCATGGCCGTGCGGGAGAGGTGCAACGCATGGTATACCCAGACGCTTTACTCGCGCCGCAACAGAGACACGACGCCGGTTCTGCTGATCATGCAACGTCTGCATGAACAGGACTTGGTGGGCTATCTCATGGAGCGGGAGCCCGACTTGTGGCACATACTGCACATCCCGGTTCGGGACGAGAGCGGGACCATGTTGTGGCCGGAGACGTTCGGCAAGGAGAGCGCGGCACGGATGGAGACCATGGATCCCTTCGCGTTTTCCGCACAATACATGCAGCGGCCCACGCCGCCGGGCGGAGCCATGATCAGGACGGACTGGATACAGCAGTACGCGAGCCCGCCCGGAACATTGCATACCCTGCTGTTTGTCATGGATACCGCGCTCAAGACGAGTGAGCGCAATGACTACTCCGTCCTCTCGCTGTGGGGTTTTGACGGCGTCAGCGTCTAGAGCAGATTACCTTTGACTTTTTATGAAAGTCAAAGGTGTCATTCAGGCGAAAAACGCGGTTTTCGCCTGAATGTACGCCGCGTTGCGGCGGCTGCCGCTTTCGCGTCAGCAGAGCATTTTTAAAGTGAAAATGCTCTATCTGCTGGACGTGGAGCGCGGCAAGTGGGAAGCCCCGGACCTGCTGACGGTCGCGGCGTCCTTTCTGGCCCGGCACCGGCCGCGGCGGCCCTCTCCGCTCAGGCTGCGCGGCGTGCTGATTGAGGACAAGGCCAGTGGCACGGGTTTGATACAGAGCCTGCGGCGTGACGAGACGTTGCGGGACATGCCCATCATTCCCGTGCAGCGCGGCACGGACAAGGTGAGCCGCGTCAATGACGTGTTGCCGTTCATCCGGGCCGGGCGCCTGTGCGTGCCCGAGTCCGCGCCGTGGCTCGCGGCCTATCTGGGCGAGCTGGCGGCGTTTTCGCCGGCCATGACGCACAAGCACGATGATCAGGTGGACGTGACCTGCGACGCGCTCAACGAGTTTTTACAGGCAGGCGGCGGCGTAAGCCGGGGAATGGATCTGTCGTAGGAGGCGGCATGGCACGGCTGAGACTTTTGAGAGACGCTCTCACCGGAGAGCGATATTACCGGGAGGCGGCCACAGGCATGGCTTTTCGGCGCATTGTCGGCTCTCTGGTGTGGCCCTGCGGAGAGCGGCCGGGCTGCCTTGTGGTACTGGGGGAGACGCGCTCCCGCCAGAACGTCCTGGGCGCGCTCAGGCACGATGTGCACAGGCTGGAGGAGATCCGCAGCGACGACGTGTCGGTCCTGGTGTCCCGGATGGCCCGCATGACAGAGGATTGGCTGGTCCAGTACTGGGCCACGCCCATGGCGGACAATCGCGTGTACCTGCTGGACGACGCAAACGACAAGCAGCGCAGACTCCGCCGCCCGCTCCTGCACTATGGCGACCCGCAGGGGTGGCAGGGCCGGGGCGAGGGGCTGTTGCCCTTTTACCACGCTCTGGCGCAGCGCCGCACCAGGAGCGAAAAGACCCTGTTTCTGGGAGACGCCTGCACGGGAGCCGACGAGATCGCCAAGTTGCAGGAGGAGGACATGGGCAGAAAGCCCACGGACTTCCCAGGCGCGGCGGCCTTGTGTTTCGCGCTTGCGGAAATCGACGTTGACCCATGGCCGGAATGGGGCGAGCGCGCCAAACTCTACGGGGGGCCTGCCGACGAGCTGGGAGGCTACTGATGGAGCGTGCCAATGCTGTGTCGTATACCCCGAAAATCCTGAAGAGTATGCGGGAAATCTGTGAGGAAATGGGCGTCGGCGCGAAAGTTGTGCGCCGATGGGCCGCCTGTGGCGCCCCCATTGCCGTGGAGGGGAGCAAGAGAAATGCGCGGTACAGTGCCGAAGCGGTTCGCTTACAGCTCTGGCGCGAGTCGTTCGGGAAAGGACAGGCCGGGGAATTTTTCCCCGGCCCCTGAGTTCGTCAGCCCGCCAAGGCCGCCCGCACGGTGTCCGGCGCTTTTTCGATGACACGCAGGTACGCGCGGACGGCCGGGTCGGGCTTACGTTTGCCCTGCTCCCAATTCCGCAGCGTGCTTACCGAAAAGCCGAACTGCTCGGCAAACATGGTCTGGGAAAGCCCCATACGCCGCCGAATGGCTCTGATGTCCACGTTTTCGACGCGAATCGTATGCGCGCGATAGGTGGAAGGATCAGCCTTGCCTTGGGCGATTTCCAAGGCGGATTCCAAGCCCTCGATAATTTTCTGTCCAACTTCGCTCATGGTTACACCCCGTAACTCTGCCGAAGCAGCGCAATCAATTTTTTGAAGGTGTTTTTTTCTGCTTTCTCCACTGTTTCTTTGGCATTTTTGGCGTAGATGCCCAATATGAAAAGCGGAATACGCTCCGAATAGTAGTAATACAGCACACGGTAGCCGCCACTTTTCCCGCCGCCCTTTCGTGCCCAGCGCAACTTTCGCACTCCGCCGGTGTCCTCAATCAGGTCTCCGGCCTCCGGGTTTGTCCCCAGAAACAGCACCAGTCTCGCACGCTCCTCATCCGGTAGGAGCCCCTTTGCATCCCGCAAAAAAGGGACGGTTTCCACGACTGTCATCGGCGGTATGTTCATGGACTAGATATACTTCATTGAAGTAGTTTTGTCAAGACTCCAAACCCTGTCAACCCCTTCCCGCGATACGCCCGCGATACGCCCGCGTATGCCCTGGCCGAAATCTCCATGCTATGCTTCCGGCAAACCGGGAGCGTTTTTCATGGTGCATACCGAGTTCATCCGTCGCTTTTTGGCCCGCTGGGAGACGCGGCAGCTTGTCGCCTATATTCCGTGCCGCAAACGCAATTTCACGGGCCGGGAAAACCCGGCCGCGTGCGGGGAGCCCATTGGCGCGTCCGGCGTGACGGTCGGCACCGGTCTGGACCTCGGCCAGCAGGCAGAGGCCGATCTGCGGCGCATGGGGATTCCCGCGCCGCTCATGGAGCGGTTCCGGCCCTATCTTGGCAAACGCCGTCAGGATGCGCTTGCCGCCCTGGCGGCCGCGCCCCTTACTCTCACCGATGCACAGTGCGACGCTGTGGATGCGGCCGTGCATGGCGACTATATCCGCAGGGCCGCAGCTCTTTACGACCGGGATAGCGCGGGCCTGCCGTTTGCGAACGTGCCGCCCCAGGCCCAGGCAGTCATTGTCTCTCTGTTTTACCAGTTGGGCGCGCCTTCCGGCTACCCCAAAACATGGAAGTATCTTTGCGCCGGGGACTGGGCCCAGGCCGCCCGTGAACTGCAAACCGGGTTCAAACGGTACGCCAACCGCCGCGCGGACGAGGGGCGGTTGCTGGCGGAGGTTGTGTGATGATCAAATTTCTCACGTCTCTTTTTGGTCTGGGGGGAAAAGCCCTGGACAGAATCCTGCCGGATCGGGCCAGGCTCCAGGAAAAGAATCTGGAAATCAATGCCGAGACGGAACGGGCCAGCGGCGGACGTCTGACCCCGCGCAGGCTCATGATGTACCTGCTCTGTCTCCTGTTCGCATGGGAGGCCGTCGCGCGGCCCGTACTTGTTACCTACTGGCCAGACCTCACCCTGCCGCCCAGCATGGGCAAGGAAATATGGCTGGCCGTTTCCGCGCTGTTCGGCATGGGGTTTTAGCGTGAGCGTTGACCGCGAACTTTCCGAATATGACCTGAACACGGCCGCGAGTATCGCGCGCCTGGAAGCCAAGGTTGACGCCCTCATCATCCGTTTTGACGAGGCCAT
>NZ_JAAKEH010000077.1:0-7565 GCF_011039095.1 Desulfovibrio sp. ZJ200
AGAACATGACCGCTACTGAGGCCATACGCCATGCCAAGGACGTGTCCGGTCTGACGGCTGAGGAAATCGGCGCGGCGGCCGGTTTGAGCGCGGCCGTGGTGCGGCGCTATCTGCAACGCGGCGACGGTTACGATCCGGGGTTGAGTAAAATTCCCGCCCTATGCCGGGCCATGCACAACACTGTGCTGATCCAGTGGCAGCAGGCTCAGCTTGAAAGGCAGGCGGAAGACATCCCGCCCGCCCGCACCCGGGCCCAAGTACTGACTGCCGTGGCCAGAGCCGCCGCCAGCATGGGCGATGTGCAGCGCCGCCTGGCCGACAGCGAGGGCGGTGGCATTGATCCGGCCTGCGCCCGCGACGTGCGCGGCCTTGTGGGCGATGTGATCGAGGACTGTCGGGTGGTCATGGCCATGCTGGCTGTGCAGGCAAGTCATGCCGACATCACGGAATGTATGCCCCTGGCCAGCCTGCGGCCTGAACGCAAGCGCCCGTGGTGGGCGATTTGGAGGCGGAGGGCATGAACCTGACTTTTTCCGCTCATGCTCTGAACCGTTGCCTTGAGCGGGACATTTCCCTCCAACGGGTAGCCGACGCCATCCTGGCGGGAACCATGGAAGGGTATGGAGACCGCCGAATCCTGACGCACGGGCGGCTTCGAGTGGTTGCAGTGGTCCAGGACAATTCCTGTTTTGTGGTTACGGCGTTCCGCCTGCCGAACCAGAATCCGAAACGCCATATCCAGAAGCAACGCGCCCGGATACGACGCTTTCAGCGTGAGCGGAGGTGACGCCATGCGCTGTCGGCATCGTCTGCCCAACCCGGAAACGGCGGGCTATTGTGATCGGATTGATCCGGACACCGGCGAAGTGATCAAGAGCGGCTGGGACGCCCTGCGGGAAGCGGCCAGGCGCAGCCCGGACTTGCGGCCCTGCCCGCGGCAACTTGGCAGCCGGGGAACCTGGAACTGGATTTACCGCACGACTTGCGAGAAGTGCCCGGACGCCGTGAAAAAGGAGGCGGCATGAACACTGATATTCGTCTTTCAGTCGGCTTCTGGCAACACCCGAAGACGAAAAAAACTGTGAAGCGTCTCGGTCTGGAAGGGATACGCTCGCTTCAGGTTTTGTGGCTGTGGGCGGCACAGAATAAACCTGACGGCAATCTGGCCGGTATGGATTGGGAAGACATTGAGCTTGCCGCTGACTGGCAGGGGGAGGAGCGGGCGTTTTTTGACCACTGCCTTGGCGTGTGGATCGACGAAGCTGAGGGCGGCTATGTCCTCCACGACTGGGCCGAGCACAATCCCTGGCAGGCGGAAGCTGAAGCCAGGAAGGAGCAGGCCCGGAAAAATGCCACCGCAGGCTGGGAAAAGCGTCGCGCAAAGCGCCCGCACGATTCCGGCAATGCCGATTCCATGCCGCCGCAATGCGACGGCAATGCGCCCGCAAAGCAGCCGCACGATTTTGGCAATGCTCCTTCTCCTTATCCTTCTCCTAACCAAGAAGAAAATACATCCCCCCCTGTAGAGAGTCTTGTGAACCAGGATCGCGCGCGTTCCCCAGAGCGCGGCAGTGAGGGAGTCGGGGCGGATTTGTCAGGCCCGGGGCTGGAATTTGTGGAACTCCGGGAGTTCTACAACCGCGAAATGCGGGCTGAAGGCCCGTTGGCGGGCTTTGCCGAGTACAAACAGCTCAAGGCCGCGCGAGACATGACTGGCGCATCTCTCTGGCCGGGAAACGCCAGGCTTTTTGACGACCTCGCGGCCCGCAAGGACGCTGGCGTCTGGAGCCGGGGCTTTGAGATCGGGCTTGGGCGCTATCTGCGCGAAAAGACCTGGCTTGCGCCCGTCACTGGCCGCGCACAGGCGGCAACATCCGCACCGACGGAACACCAGCGGCGACAGCAGGAGTCGCGGGCAATGGCAAGGGCGCGACTGGCAATGCGCGAAGACGAACGGGCAGCAGCAAATGCAGTCCATGAGGGAATGGGAGCAAAGCATGAGCCAAGAAGTATTGCGTCGTAAGCTGCTGGTGTGTCTTATCGACGCCGAAATGGTCTATCGCACCGGGCGGAGTCAGGAGGAGCTTGCCCTGCTGGCGGACATCTTTGCCGACGATCTGGCGGGCGAGGATGCCGAGACCATAGACCGTGCCTTCGCCGTACACCGCCGGGGCAGCACACGCTTTCCCACGCCGGCCCATATCCTCGCGATCATCCCGCAATGTCGGACGCCCCGCTATGACTACGCGGCCCTGCCAATGGAGACCGAGGGCACAAGGACGCCGGGTATCGGCGTCGTTGTGACGCGCGCCCTCCGGGGAGACGAGGAGGCAAGGCAGGAAATGGCCCGCCTCATGGGGCAAGCAATGGGCGTTCAGGCGGTACGGCAATGAGCATGACGCAGGCAATGTTCCCCGGTTGCGAGCAACAGGCCAGGCGAAATGATGCGCCCACGGGCACCATATCGTTTTTCCTGCCCTGTATCCCGACGGCGCAGCAGCGCGTGCGGCACATGAGAACGAGCAATGGCATTCACATATCGTACAAATCGGACGAGCAGGCGGCCAACGAGCGCACGCTGGAAGTCCTAATGCTCAAGTGGGTGCCAGACGAGCCAATGGACGGAACGCTCCAACTGGCCTTTCAGGCAATCTTCCCCGTCCCGAAATCCGTGACCAGGCGCGAGCGGGCGGCAATGCTACGGGGCACGATAGGGCACACGTCAAAGCCCGACCTGGACAACCTTGCCAAGCAACTCAAGGACTGCATGACCCGCCTCCGCTTTTGGCGCGACGACAGCCAAGTAGCCCGCTGTATCATCGGCAAGGAGTATGGCGAGAGGCCAGGCTGGGTCGTGGCCGTATCCCGGATTGCTGAGGAGCGCCGTCGGCGTAAGTGAGGGCAATATGGGCAGACTTACAGCCTCACAGTGGGAGCAGGCGCGGGCCGATTACGAGGTGCGCGGCATAAGCCTTGGAGACGTGGCCCGGACATACGGCGTGGCCACGTCCAGCGTTTCCAGACGGGCGCGGGCCGAGGGCTGGACGCAAGGGCGTTTGCAAGACCTTGCGGCGCGGAAAGTAGCGGCAGTCAAGGAAATGGCCGAGGTGGAAACGCAAACGCAAGACCTGCCGTTGCGTATCCGGCACACGCTCCAAAGTGTGGTCGAGGAGCGCCTGCAGGCAGAGGGGATGCTCGCCAGTCTGGACGTGGCCCTGGCCGCCAAGGCCATCACGCTCGCCCATCAGGCCACGAGCGCGGCGGACATCGAGACGCTTTCCCGCGCGCGCAAAAATCTTGCGCCCGCGCAGCAGGCCCCGGCCCAGCAGACCACCGTCACCGTCAATCAGCAGGCCCAGGCCGGAGCGGCCGCCGAGGCGGTTTCAATCCCTCCGGCTCCGCCGACGCCCGAGGGGGCCGTGCGCGCCGTGCTGCGCGGCGCCCTGGAGGGGGATGAGGCCTGATGCTGTTCGCCCGCGCAACTCAGGCCGAGCGCGATGAGATTCGCCGCGCCTGCGAGGCCGATCTGCTCACGTTCACGGCCATCATGTTCCGCGCGCGCATGGCCCAGCCGTTTTTGATCAACTGGCACCATGAGCGCATTGCCGATGCTCTCATGGCCGTGTACCGCGGCGAGATCAAAAATCTGCTGGTGACCATGCCGCCCGGCGGCACCAAGACCGAGCTGTGCGTGATCCATTTCATGGCCTGGTGTTTTGCGCGCTCGCCGTACTGCCGCTTCCTGCACCTTTCCGGTTCGGGGGAATTGGCAAGCCTGAACAGCGCCACGGCAAAAGAAATTATCGAACTTGAGGAGTATCAGGCCCTGTGGCCGCGGGCCATCAAGCGGGACACGCGGGCCAAGAACCGCTGGAACATCGACGTATGCGGCCGCACGGCGGGCGGCGTCTACGCCACCAGCACGGGCGGGCAGGTAACCGGCTTCCGGGCCGGGTACATCCGGCCGGGATTCTCCGGCGCGATCCTGATCGACGATCCGCTCAAGGCTGACGACATCTGGAGCCAGGCCAAGCGGGACGCGGCCAATCGCAAGCTCACCGGCACCATCCGCAGCCGCCGGGCCAGCTCCGAGCACACGCCCATTATCCTGATCATGCAGCGCCTGCACGAGGACGATCCGGCCGGGCACGCCCTGGCCGGAGACTTTGCAGCCGAGTTTGAGCACCTGGAAATTCAGGGCATACAGGACGAGGGCACGCCCGGCGAGCGCAGTTATTGGGAGGTCAAGGACAGCCTCGCCTCCATGCAAGCCTTGCGGGAGCGTGACCCCTACACGTTTTACGCTCAGGTGCAGCAGCGGCCCACGCCGCCGGGCGGAGCCATGATCAGGACGGACTGGATACAGCAGTACGCGAGCCCGCCCGGAACGTTGCATACCCTGCTGTTTGTCATGGATACCGCGCTCAAGACGAGTGAGCGCAATGACTACTCCGTCCTCTCGCTGTGGGGCTTTGACGGCGTCAGCGTCTATCTGCTGGACGTGGAGCGCGGCAAGTGGGAAGCCCCGGATCTGCTGACGGTCGCGGTGGCCTTTCTGGCCCGGCACCGGCCGCGGCGGCCCTCTCCGCTCAGGCTGCGCGGCGTGCTGATTGAGGACAAGGCCAGCGGCACGGGTTTGATACAGAGTTTGCGGCGTGACGAGACGTTGCGGGACATGCCGATCATTCCCGTGCAGCGCGGCACGGACAAGGTGAGCCGCGTCAATGACGTGTTGCCGTTCATCCGGGCCGGGCGCCTGCGCGTGCCCGAGTCCGCGCCGTGGCTGGCGGCCTATCTGGGCGAGCTGGCGGCGTTTTCGCCGGCCATGACGCACAAGCACGATGATCAGGTGGACGTGACCTGCGACGCGCTCAACGAGTTTTTACAGGCAGGCGGCGGCGTAAGCCGGGGAATGGATCTGTCGTAGGAGGCGGCATGGCACGGCTGAGACTTTTGAGAGACGCTCTCACCGGAGAGCGATATTACCGGGAGGCGGCCACAGGCATGGCTTTTCGGCGCATTGTCGGCTCTCTGGTGTGGCCCTGCGGAGAGCGGCCGGGCTGCCTTGTGGTACTGGGGGAGACGCGCTCCCGCCAGAACGTCCTGGGCGCGCTCAGGCACGATGTGCACAGGCTGGAGGAGATCCGCAGCGACGACGTGTCGGTCTTGCTGTCCCGGATGGCCCGCATGACAGAGGATTGGCTGGTCCAGTACTGGGCTACGCCCATGGCGGACAATCGCGTGTACCTGCTGGACGACGCAAACGACAGTCAGCGCAGACTCCGCCGCCCGCTCCTGCACTATGGCGACCCGCAGGGGTGGCAGGGCCGGGGCGAGGGGCTGTTGCCCTTTTACCACGCCCTGGCGCAGCGCCGCACCAAGAGCGAAAAGACCCTGTTTCTGGGAGACGCCTGCACGGGAGCCGATGAGATCGCCAAGTTGCAGGAGGAGGACATGGGCAGAAAGCCCACGGACTTCCCAGGCGCGGCGGCCTTGTGTTTCGCGCTTGCGGAAATCGACGTTGACCCATGGCCGGAATGGGGCGAGCGCGCCAAACTCTACGGGGGGGCCTGCCGACGAGCTGGGAGGCTACTGATGGAGCGTGCCAATGCTGTGTCGTATACCCCGAAAATCCTGAAGAGTATGCGGGAAATCTGTGAGGAAATGGGCGTGGGGGAAAAGCAGGTGCGGGCATGGGTCAGAGCCGGAGCTCCAATTGCAGTGGAAGGTGAGGGCTGCAAGATTCGCTACAGCGCCGAGGGCCTGCGCTTGCAGCTATGGCGCGAGCGTCACTGCGCTATGCTCCTGCAACAGGCTGATCCGGCTGAATCGTGATTGAAATGGGGCGGCCTACGGCCCTGGCATACCGGCGCAGGCTCTTGACCGAGACATTGCGCCCGGACTCTATACGGGCAATGACCGGCTGCGAAACGCCCAGCTTACGGGCGACTTCCGCCTGCGTCATGCCGGCGGCGGAGCGAGCCTCAATCAATGCCCGGGCAATGCTGAACTCCTGATCGAGAGCCTCATAGGCGGCCTTGAACTCCGCATTCTGCATAAGCTCAGGCAGTACATCAAGCACACGCTTGCTCATTCCATTATCTCCTTGGCCCGTTGCAAGGCCAGTTTGATTTCCCTGTCCGGTGTTTGTTGTGTTTTTTTAACAAAGGAGCGGACTACAATCACGCGACGACCGCTGACGGCCACATAGATGCTACGGGCGATGCCATCCTTGCTCTTGCCGCGCATTTCCCAGAGCTTGCCCTGAAGGTGACGCACATAGGGCATGCCCACTCGCTGAAGGCCGTAATCCTCGACCATCTCCACAATCTTCAGCAGCGAGGCCAGCATATCTTTCGGCAATGCCAGAAACTCTGCCCTGACCGTTTCGTTCAGGAATTCTACCGACCAATTCATGGCGAATAATATAGCATATAAGTTATAAACGTCAATCGGCAAAACCCTGTCAACCCCTCCTGAGCCCTTCCCAGCCCCTCCTCAGCCTTTCCCAGCCTGTCCGGCCCCAAACCCCATGCTACGCTTCCGGCACAAGCGGGAGCGTTTTTCATGGTGCATACCGAGTTCATCCGTCGCTTTTTGGCCCGCTGGGAGACGCGGCAGCTTGTCGCCTATATGCCATGCCGCAAACGCAATTTCACGGGCCGGGAAAATCCGGCCGCGTGCGGGGAGCCCATTGGCGCGTCCGGCGTGACGGTCGGCACCGGTCTGGACCTCGGCCAGCAGGCAGAGGCCGATCTGCGGCGCATGGGGATTCCCGCGCCGCTCATGGAGCGGTTCCGGCCCTATCTCGGCAAGCGCCGTCAGGATGCGCTTGCCGCCCTGGCGGCCGCGCCACTTACTCTCACCGATGCACAGTGCGAGGCCGTGGATGCGGCCGTGCATGGCGACTATATCCGCAGGGCCGCAGCGCTTTACGACCGGGATAGCGCGGGCCTGCCGTTTGCGAACGTGCCGCCCCAGGCCCAGGCAGTCATTGTCTCCCTGTTTTACCAGTTGGGCGCGCCTTCCGGGTACCCCAAAACATGGAAGTATCTTTGCGCCGGGGACTGGGCCCGGGCCGCCCGTGAACTGCAAACCGGGTTCAAACAATACGCTAACCGCCGCGCGGACGAGGGGCGGTTGCTGGCGGAGGTTGTGTGATGATCAAATTTCTCACGTCTCTTTTTGGTCTGGGGGGAAAAGCCCTGGACAGAATCCTGCCGGATCGGGCCAGGCTCCAGGAAAAGAATCTGGAAATCAATGCCGAGACGGAACGGGCCAGCGGCGGACGTCTGACCCCGCGCAGGCTCATGATGTACCTGCTCTGTCTTCTGTTCGCATGGGAGGCCGTCGCGCGGCCAGTACTTGTTACCTACTGGCCCGGCCTCACCTTGCCGCCCAGCATGGGCAAGGAAATATGGCTGGCCGTTTCCGCGCTGTTCGGCATGGGGTTTTAGCGTGAGCGTGGATCGCGAACTTTCCGAATATGACCTGAACACGGCCGCGAGTATCGCGCGCCTGGAAGCCAAGGTTGACGCCCTCATCATCCGTTTTGACGAGGCCAT
>NZ_JAAKEH010000078.1:0-6435 GCF_011039095.1 Desulfovibrio sp. ZJ200
GGATGGCAGCCAGGCAACAGGATTTATTAAAATGCTCTTTAATTTCCTGAAGCGTCATATCACCATTTTTATCAAGAAGGGCTTGCAATTCCCGAATCTCCTCGCATGAGAAACAACTTGGACGATGGCCATTGGGTTTGGCTGATAATCGTTGGTTTTCACGGTAAGCTCTGACCCAATTGCAGATGCTAGCCGGGGTATAACCTAAAATATCTGCCAATTGCCTGGCTGTTGCTTTTCCATCAAGATACGCATGAACAGCCTTGGTTCGGATTTCTTCAGATGCAAATTTCATCTCTGCAATCTAAACGATTTTTAAATAAAATAAAAGTCAAATTGCTCTAATACCCGCTTCATGCACATGGCTTTGGCAAGCTGATATGCGGCGAAAGCCTTGCCAAAGCGCATTTTGGCGTTCCAGAGAAATTTGGGCGTTTTGATGCCTTCCTGTTCAGCGGATTGAAAAATAGTTTTTTGTTTTCTTCACAGCCGCTTTTTGCTCCGGACGTATGGCAAAATTCTGGTCGCGATTTTCCCCATTCTCCGTGCGGGTGATACCTGCAAGCCATGCGCCCTTACGTCTTCAACGCCACACTTGAACCATTCACCATCAGGATTGGGAATGCCTTTCTTGCGCAATGCCGTATGAACGGCATGGTCTGTGAATGTGCCGCCATCCTCGTACATGGCCGATTCTGTAAAAACGATTTTGTATGGTGGTTTTGCGGGAGATTTGGTAGGATAATGCTCCGCCATGCGCTCAGGTATGCTTCGGGCAGTGAAGCCGACTTTCAGCAAGCCAGGGTAATGCGGGTCGGTATAAGCATAAATCAGGGGATTGCTTTTTGTCTTTGACGATACAAAGTTGTCGAGCTGGCATTTTATAAATGCACTCAAATTAATAGTTTTTATAAACAATTTACATAGATATAAAGGGGGCTAATTATCACCAAATTTCAATCCGCCATATTGCATTATCGCTTCTATTGCCTCATTTCCTCCTATTCTTGCCTCATAAGTTCTGGTTCCTTTCATGCAATGGGGTTGAAGGAAGGAGGGACAATTTTTTGCGCTGATAAGATATATACGGAATTCTTTGCCGAATTTCATAGGATAACCACCAGATGTAGTACCTGCAGTTATTGGATATGAATTTGATTGTTGCGGTTCAGAAGCAGGTATTTCCGCATCAATTTTACAATTATTTCTTAAAAATTTTATCACATTATTTTTTTGAGAAGTAGACAAGTTATTCCAATCACTTAATTTTAAGGTCATGATCCCCCCCTCATTTAGATAGATTATTTGATATAATATTGTATATTTAAATTTAATTTATCGTTTTATCAATAAATTCAATTTCACTTTGAGATAAATTATATTTTTGATAAAGTTTTATATCGTTAATATCTTGATTTAAATTTTGAATTGGCACAAAAGAAAAACAATTTTTTGTAATATGTTGTGATAATGCAACTTGTGCAACTAAAAATCTAACGAATTTTGTTTTTAAATAATTTTTTAGATGTATTGCTGATATCTCATCATCATATGAGCCGGCGACAAGGTATGTTTCTGAGCATACTGAATTTGGTGGTAAAACTTCGATAACAGACATAACTTTCCTTGCACCATCTCTATCTGCTTTTCCGGCATGATCATATGATACATACGAAATAATTGTTTTCCATTTTTTTATTAAATCCTTTCCAATACTAATTTTATCAGAAGAGTATTTTCCTATACCTTTGTTATAACGTAATAATAAATCACCATTTTCAATTGGAGTAATTGATGTATTTAGTCCAAATGGTTTCCTTGAACTAACTTGTGTATTCATTGTTGGTTCAGAAAATGAGCGTACTTTGCGTATAATGTTTGCTGCCTCCGCATATCGTATAAATACATTAAATTCGTTAATATTACGTTCAGATATTTGAATTTTACCGTTAGTTATATTTTTTATGGTACATTTTCCATTATAATTCTTGTCGCGTAAAAAATAACATATTCCACCAGCAATATCTACAGTGTCAAAACATTCTTTTGAATCAGTATAGTCTATAATAGTTTTAATGCAAGCATCGTTTAACATACTATCTCTAAATTCATCTAAACCTTTCCCTCCTGAAAACCAGCGAGAGGGAATAATCATACTTAAATAGTTAGGATTTAATTTTTTCGAATTACCAATAAATTTTTGATAGATAGGTTTCGCACTAGCCTTTGCTCCCCCATCACTCAACTGGTATGGAGGATTACCGATAATAACATCAAACTTCATATCTCCAAAAATCTCCTGCGGATTATCAGTATGTATGAATTCGTATGCGTGTGTTTCCAGTCCTTCTTCTCGTTCATATTGAGCTTGGGAAGTCCCGCAAAATACGCATTTGCCATTTTTCCAGGTATGCTTGGCATTTTGAAACGGATATTACCGGTGATATTGTCGAAGTGGCTGATAGAGAAAGTGAAATTGGGATATTTGGCGCAATAAAGCTTCCGGCGCGATAAAAGAGATGTTTCTGTGATGGCTATGCCGTAAACCTGACTTGCAGAATATGGTCAAGAGGTTTCTGTATATCTGGGAATTCTGTTTCCAGTCCTTGCACCAGCCTTTTGGTAATTTTGCGCAAAAATACACCAGATTTGCACACAGGATCAAGAAATTTTGTGCTGGAACTTTTGAATAATTCCTGCGGCAGCATATCCAGTATGGCATTTGCCACATTGGGTGGCGTAAAGACCTCGTCATTGCTCAGATTGACCAGGCAAGAAAGGACGTCCGGATTATGATTGACTTGTGGGAAGAGAGAATTAGCAAAATTTTCAGGATCGGCCATGCTCGCATAGCCTCCTGTAGTCTATTGGCGGATATTCAGGTTGTATGGGTTTGGGGAAAAATTCTTTTTTCTCCCAATCATAGCCGACATACCCATCTTCGACTGGTATACAGTTGCCTTTCTGTTTTTCATTGGCTTCAATCAGCTTATCCAGGCGAAAATCGCGGCGTTTGACCATACTTCCATCAATAAACGACCATTCCGCAAATATGATTGGCTCACCATTGTCCTGTTTCATGGTCAGGGCATCGCCACAGAGAATATTGACGGAGAGAATATAGCGGACTACTTCGCGGCAAATATCATGGGCATCCGTTCCGCAATTTTTTGTATAGGCGTCATTCCATATCGCAAAAAGCCGTTCGCGGCAGGATGCGGCATTGTCCGGCAACAGTTCCACGCCATAAAGGGACATCACGGCATTGACGGATGCCCGCTCGTAGTCAGGTCGCAAAAGCTGCGTTCCATATTTTTGCTTGCAGACAGCCAATTTGCGGGTGAGAATTTCGGCCAGAAATGCGCCTTCGCCACAAGCAGGCTCAAGAAAGCGGCTGTCTATACGGTTGCACTCGTCAGCCACAAGGTCGCACATGGCCTTGACTTCCCGCTTTGCGGTGAAGACTTCGCCATGGGCGGCCACGCGCTGCTTTGATTTTACCTGGGATGGTTGCGGCATTTTGCCCTGTTCATTCCCCCAAAATTGTTTTTTTGGGGAAAATCGTTTTTTATTTTCTTAAATAAGAAAAAAGTCCCTGTCAAACCTTCCCGGACGACAAGATTTTCCATGCCCCTCCTCACGCAAAATACAACCTTGTCAGACCATATTGGGGTTGTTTTTCCGAATGCTGCCAGCCTTCCGGTAAAAAGTGCTTTGAGGCATCTGATACCTTCGCGCCTCTTCAATGCCGACGCACCTTGACCTTGCGCCTGACGCGGCTTATGCTGTTTGCAGTAGATCGGCTTCAGGGCCCAACATCCAACGGAGGCTTGCCGCATGTTCGGCATTGGCATGCAGGAATTATTGCTTATCCTGGTCGTGGTGCTGCTTATTTTCGGCGCCAACAAGCTGCCGGAAATAGGGGGCGGTCTCGGTCGGGCCATCCGCAACTTTCGCCGCGCCTCTTCCGAACCGGACGAAATAGACATCACCCCAAAGGAAAAGAAGAACGACGCATCTTCCAAGGATGATTCAAACAAAGCCTGAGCGCATTGCCTGCTAAAGGATCCAGCATGAAAGCAGAACAATTGTCCGTTTTTCTTGAAAACAGGGCCGGTCGCCTCGCCGAAGTCACGCACACGCTGGCTGAAGCCGGCATCAACATCCGGGCGCTTTCTCTGGCCGATACGTCCGACTTCGGCATTTTGCGCATGATCGTCTGCGATCACGAAAAAGCCAAGAACGTACTCAAGGAAAAGGGCTTTACCCTCGGGCGCACCAGCGTGGTGGCCGTGGAAGTGTCCGACGTGCCGGGCGGGCTCGACGCAGTGCTGCAGCTGGTGTCCCGTAACGGCGTGAATGTGGAGTATATGTACGCTTTTGTGCAGCGCGATCAGGAAAGCGCGGTGATGATTTTCCGTTTCGACAAAGTCGATCAGGCGGTGGAACTGCTCAAAGCAAACAATTTCACCATAATTCCGGCTGACCGTCTCTGCTCCTACTGATTTTCCGCCCGGCGGGGTTTATGACGACGCAAAACCCTGAGGGCATTCTCTGAATTGATTCTTGCTTTACCCGCAGGCGAGCTTGGCGAGCCGTACGGATAAGATAGCATGTGGCTTGCAGCGATCTTTGTCCAAAAAAATTGTTGTGGTTATTCAGTATGCCGCTACCGCGGCGACGGCTGACGCCTGCCTTTCAGCTTCGCCAAACTGCGCTTTTAGAGCGTTTTGCTCATGAAGTTGCCTAACTTGTTTCAGGAAGTCCAAAGATGTCTGATTAGCATGTAATTTCAATATGTTAATCAGACATCTTTGCCTTATCCCATCCATCAAAATCCACCTGCATCCACAAAAACCGTTGGTAGACGTGTTGGTAGTCTTTTGGTAGGTCTGGGCTGTCAATGACGGCGTTTCCCAAGGTCGGGCAGTGCTGTCCCCGACCTTGGGAAACTGAGCGGGGTTCCCCTCTCAGCTACCGGCATATTTCTTGTAATACCTTGTATCAAAAGGATTTTTCAGAAATATGTTGGTAGCAGTCAGTCCAGCCGTACCAAGAAACACCACTCTGGAGGTGGATGGATGAAACTGACCGACACATTCATACGGCATGTCATAGCCAACGGCAAGATTCAGAAGCACTCGGACGGCGGGGGCCTGTTCCTCTACGTCACGCCCATGGGCAAAAAGTCGTGGCGGCTGGCGTACCGCTTCGCGGGCAAGCAGAAGCTTCTTTCCCTTGGCCCGTATCCGTCCGTGAGCCTGCGCGAGGCACGGGAAAAACGGGAAGAGGCCAAAAAGCTGCTACGGGAACATATCGATCCCAGCGAAGCCCGACGCCAGGCCAGAGAAGCGGCGGCGGAAGCGGCCCGCAATTCTTTTGAAGACGTGGCGCGCGAATGGTGCGCCAAATACTCGCCAAAGTGGGTTCCCTCATACCAAAAGGCGGTCATCCGCATCATGGAGGAAAACCTCTTCCCCCACATTGGCAAACGTCCCATCAACGCTATTACCCCAAGGGAACTGCTGGCCGTTCTCCGGCGGGTGGAGGAACGGGGTGCGTTGACCATAGCCCACAAGGCGCTGCGTGATGCCGGACGGATTTTCCGTTACGCCGTTGTCACCGGCAGGGCGGAACACGACATTGCCGCCGATTTGCGCGGCGCTCTCGCCCCCACGGTCAACGGCCACCATGCGGCCATCACCGAACCCGTTGCCGTGGGCGAACTGTTGCGCAAAATCCACGCCTATGAGGGGAACTTTTTCATCTCCCGCGCCCTGCGCCTTGCGCCATTGGTGTTCGTCCGGGCCAACGAGCTGATCCGCGCGGAATGGGAGGAAATCAACCTTGAGGCGGCGGAATGGCGCATTCCGGCGGAACGGATGAAGATGAAGCAAATCCATGGCGTACCGCTTTCGCGTCAGGCCCTGACGATTTTCCATGAGCTGCATGAGAAAAGCGGCGATGGACGCTTTGTCTTTCCTGGCAACCGGGCGGGAAACGACGGCCCCATGTACAGAGGAGGCCCGTTGCGCGTCCTGCGGCAACTCGGCTGTGCCACCGGCGAACATACCTTCCACGGCTTCCGGTCAATGGCGTCCACCCTCCTGAACGAGCTTGGCTATAACACAGACTGGATAGAGCGCCAGCTTGCTCATTGTGAGCGCAACGGCGTCCGCGCCGCGTACAACTATGCGGAGTATTTGCCGGAACGGCGACGCATGGTTCAGGAGTACGCCGACTACCTCGACACATTACGCGAAAAGGCACGACAGACAGCATAAAAGACAAGACACGCGCCCGCCGCTCCGTTCCAAAGATTCCATAATGCGGCGTGACCGAGGCATGCCCCTTGATCGCGCCGTTTCTTTTTTCCATCCCGCCTGTGCTTCCATGTTCTCCAGTTTCGCCAACGCCACCGGGCCGGGCTGTCTT
>NZ_JAAKEH010000079.1:0-6155 GCF_011039095.1 Desulfovibrio sp. ZJ200
GACGGTGGATGGCAGCCAGGCAACAGGATTTATTAAAATGCTCTTTAATTTCCTGAAGCGTCATATCAACATTTTTATCAAGAAGGGCTTGCAATTCCCGAATCTCCTCGCATGAGAAACAACTTGGACGATGGCCATTGGGTTTGGCTGATAATCGTTGGTTTTCACGGTAAGCTCTGACCCAATTGCAGATGCTAGCCGGGGTATAACCTAAAATATCTGCCAATTGCCTGGCTGTTGCTTTTCCATCAAGATACGCATGAACAGCCTTGGTTCGGATTTCTTCAGATGCAAATTTCATCTCTGCAATCTAAACGATTTTTAAATAAAATAAAAGTCAAATTGCTCTAGACAACATTTTTAAACGCCGTACCCGCAACTATACCCATCTGAAAAATATTTTCTGGGGCGGGGTTGGACGGCATCGACCATACGCCTAAGCCAACCGTTCGTTGGCGGCAAACGTTTTTCTCGCGTCTTTGAGCAAGAGCAGAAGCTGTTTCTCTCTGGCGGGGGATTTTACAAAGCCATATTTCATATAGAAGGCTTCCGCGATCTCATCCAGAGGATGTACGAGCATGGCACGCACGCCGACATTCTCTGCCAGATTGAGTGTCTTCAAAACAGCCTCCCGAAGCATGGCCGCCCCAAGGCCTTTTCCCTGCCATTCCTTATCGACGGCCAAGCGGGCAAGCAAAACGACAGGGATAGGAAATCCGCCCATACCCTTTGAAATTCGAGGTGGCGCATCTATGATATCAATCTGGCCCACCGTAAGGCTGAAATAGCCCACTACGGAGCCAGTATTCGAATTTTCTACGACAAAGGTTCTCGCAGAGCCACTGGCATTCGCATGACGAGCGTACTGAACGAGCCAACCATTCAAAGATTCCACGCCGCAGTCAAACGATGTAAGATCGTGGCTGCTGCTAAGAGGTTGAGGGAGAAGCAGCATCATTCATCCCACGGAGATTTCGCATCACGCAGCCCCTGTAGACCTTCAGTTTCCACTGCCGGAGCATCCAGCAAGCGCAAAATATCTTCCCCGACTTCGGAAGAGACCAGAAAGAGCCGCTGATCGAGCAAAGTCTGCTCGGCCGTACGGCAGGCACTGTCCAGAATAAATTCCGTAAGCGACTTACGAGAACTGGCCGCAGCACTCCGGAGCAGGTGCTCCTGCGCGGGAGTAGCCCTAAGCCCGATGCGGCCGGAGCGCGACGAGTTGTTGATTGCGATAGCCATATCAATTCTCCTTTTGGGATATGTTAGTACATTGAACGTACACTGACAAGACCATCAAAACGACTTCCCCAAAAAATTTTTACAATTTGCCTGAGACAAGTAACAAACACAAGCCTACCTCAAAAACGACTACTATTACGTTATAGTCATACTTTTATATGGGTCATTTTTCTTTGTATTACCAAAATAATAAATTTATTTTTTAATTTAATATAAAAATATATACTCAACTATTCAAAACTAATTATATAATACTACTCTTTTTAATATTGTTGTTGGCTTATATATATTTAAATTTATCCAAATATTAGAATACAAATATGCTTTTTAAAGAAGCAACTTCTTTTTTATTTTCCCTAGTGTAATAGGATCATTCTTTTGAGCAAATTTGGGTTCTGCCATCACCACTAATATAGGCCATACATCTAAAGGAAGAAAACACCATGCAGGCCAGTTATTCCTTTCCAGATCTCTATATTCATCTGTTTCTCTCCATAACCAACTGAATTTCTTGTTTTTATTTATTGATTGTAAAAGGCGGATAGGAGCATTGTCTTTTTCCATATGAAAATCTCTTTGGGGTATTTAGTTAAATTTTGCTTGATTAGAATTCATTTCATACGGACTATGAAATAATTCCTATTCTATTAGAAAACATTAATCAATACAAAAATACCGAGCATTATACAAAGAATAGCAACGCTCCCTTTTTTCCACCACCCCGTTTCCGCCTCGGCAAATTCCCATGCGGCCACGCCTCCACCAAACATCCCCGCCGCGAGGCACAGCCCGCTGATGAGCCAGCCGGATGGCATGTGCAGAACCGCCGCCAAGGGAATATCCCGCCCCGTGTCGATACGAAAGCCTGCCCAGAGCATCAGACTCCCGTAGGCCAGCAGGCAAATCAGGGCAAGTAACCCCATCGGCACCAGTCTGGCGTATTGAATCTTGGAAGCAAGAGCCCGCGCTTCCCTGACCACGCTGTCGGTGAGCCGGGCTTGCGCGGCGGCAGTCTCCTTTTCTGCGGCAGTGGCCATGCCGTCCAGGATGGTTTTGGAGGCTGCGGCGATTTTCTCCGGCAACGCCTCATAGTAGACGCGCTGATATTCCATCGCGGCCAGCAGCGGCCAGAGCGCGCGTCCTCCCTGAGATTCAAGCTGTTGCCGACCTCACGCAGACGGGCCGTTTCCGCTTCGGACAGTTTCCTGCCGCACGCCTTGCCGAGATCAATCACGCTATCCATGCTCATGACGTTTCTCCCATAACACGTTCAAACATGTTCGCGCACAATCTCCGCCAACGCTGCAATTCCGCCCGTGTGCCGAAGGGCATTTCAGGATGGGCGGCGCGGATGGACATACGTCTGGAATACAGCCAGTCGGCCACGCGACCGGCCACCGCCGGAAAGTCCAGCGTCATGCCGTTCTTTTCCACCACTTCCCGCGCTTTGGAGCTGTTATATATATCAAAACGCCGCGCTTCACCGAAATACAGATTCCGGCAAACATGGATGGGTACATCCGTGAATACTTCCTGAAAGGAATGCAAAAGCTCTATGGAGTCACGGTGCCGGTTGATTATCCAGAAAACAACCAGTTCCCGCCGCAGTTCCCGCAGGGCTTCCTTCATGATGTCGCCATAACTGGCCGTGCTGGTTTTGGTGCGGGCTGCGGCATTGATGACCACGGCATGATCCGGGCAGTTCTGCACAGTGTCCAGCAGCTCCGCCCAGCCGTCGGCATCGTCCAGACTGTTCAGACGGCAGCGCAGGTTCGGCAGGGCAAGCTCCCTGTGCGCCTTGAACACGTCCGGGTTGTCGGTATCGGTATCCACAAGCAGGATGTTCGCGTCCCTGCTGAGCAAATAGTCCACAAGGGCGAAGGAAAAGAGACTCTTGCCGACGCCGCCCTTGCTGCCGCCAACATAGAACACGCTTGTTTGAATGTTCATGATCAAAGCTCCGTATCGGGTATGTCCGGCGTATAGTAGGCCGGGGTTTCTTCCTGTGCGTGGGACGTGACGGGAGGAGCCGCGACGGGTTTCGCGGTTTCAGGCCTGGGCCTGGGCTCGCGTTTTCGCGGAGCCGCCTTCGCGGGAAGCACCTTTGCCCGGATGACGGGCGCGGGAATGACCACGTTGCCCTGGGCCATGATGTCCGCCAGTTCCTTCACCGTGTATCCCTTTTCAAGAGCTTTCAGGATATGGGCGTTGAGCAGGTCTGCGGCTTCCTCCCGCGTCTTGCCGAGATTTTTGTCCGGCAAGTCGTCCAGGATTTTCCGCATGGCATTGATGTCTTTCACCGGAATACGTTTGAACTTTCCCATGCGTTTCCCCCTATCTCATCCGTCTACGCGGTCGGCTCTGGCGTTCCCGCTCTATGCGCCGTTTTTCAAGGTCGCCAACAAGGTCTGCAAGCTGCTGTACACTTCGCTGACATCGGTGAACAATCTCTTCAACGTGCGAAGTTCCGTCTGAAGCAGCATCTGTTTGTCCTCCAGTACGTCGATCCTCGTGCTGAAGGCCGTCAGCCGGGCATTGCAGTTCTCCTCCATCCGTTTCAGGCTCTGTATCAGCATCCGTTCTGTTTCGGTCATGAATGGTATCCTCCTGGAGTTGGGGCAAAAGGAGGGCTTCCTCGCGGGGGAGCTGATTCCATTTTGCCGGATAGCGTTTGATGTTGCAGGCGGCGCGTTTTTCAATGACGCGCTCAAAAGCCGGTTGCAGACGGGCGACCATGCGCCGCGCCGTTTCCTGCTTCTTTTCTTCGGATTTTTCCTTCGGGGCGGCTTTGGGCGTCCAGCCTCTGGCGTAAAAACCTCCCCTGAAGCGCATCTTCATGCCGCTGTCCGGGGCGATGACGCTGATGTAGTCCCTGCCTTCGCGGTTGATGCGCAGTCCCTGTTCCTTCAGAGCGTTCAGAACATCTTCCCGGTTCCGGACAAGTCCCCGCGTCACTTTCTCCTTGAGAAAGGTATGAATGACTTCCTTTGCCCTGTCGCGGTCGCTTTCCCTGATTTCCTTGCCCCATCGCGCCATTCGCGCCTTGAACAGGTCGGCCTTTCTCGGAAGCTCGTCCCGCGCCCGTGCCGGGTCATCGGGCCGCGCCCAGCCTTCGCGCCAGTTGAACAGGTCGCGGAAGACAGCAAAGTCCTTTTGCCAGCCGGGAGGGCAGGCGTTGAAATCCTTGCCGCTGGAAAGCTCCAGACGCGGAATGAGGAAATGCAGCTCGTGATGCCCGGCATGGGTATGCCGCACCCAGAGGATATTGCGCTGATCCGCTTCCAGACCGGCGAAGGCCACGCGCTCGAAAGCGTCCATGACTTCCTCTTCCTGTTCCTCGCTGATCTTCTCATCCGGGTGCCACGACAGAACGCCGGAGGTGAATTTCCATCGCCGCTCTATGCTGTCGACAAGCGCGCGGGTCATGGCGGGATCGCCGCGCAGCACCTGAGGCGGGGCTGTGTCTCTCCCCGGATAGTCCGGGCGCACAAGATAGCGACTGGGCTTGTCGCCTTCTCCTGTGCCGTGCGGAAAGACCTTCATCAGCATGGCCCGGCCTCCGGTTCATCTTCCGCTGAAGCGCATGATGCGAACTCGGCGATGCGCCGTTCGATGCCTGCCAGCGCCGTCAATACTTCCACGGCTTCCGCCGCCCGCTTATAGGTGTTGGTCCATCTCGCAAGTTGATTAATATTCGCGCCGATGCGGGCCAGCTCCCGCAACCGCCGTTTCTCTTCCGGCGTTTTTCGCAGGCGGATGCCAAGGCAGGTCTGGCGGATGTACTCCGACATGCTCATGTCGTGCAGTCCGGCGTTGAAGCGGAGGATGTCGCGCTCCTCCGGGAACACACGCACGATGACGGCGGCGTTGCGCACGGGCTTGACGCGCCTCATTGCCTTTCCTGCCTTTTTGACTTTTGGGGTTCGAAGGGGCTTTGCCCCTCGCCAGCCGTGAGACTATACGCGTAGCGTATAGACGAAACGTAAGCTGGCCCTCGGAGACAATGCCGGACAAATGAACAGGCATCCGCGCGAAAACGGAGACGTATGATGCGGATATCGGGAATGCGGCGAGTGCGTATCAGACGTGAAGCGCAGTCGTATCCGGTGTGTCGCTGGCGGGTATAGCGACAGCTCCAGATAAACATCCGGCTCATAAGAAGACGGTATGCGGAGAAAGACTGAACGCCATGCGGAAGTCGACCGATCTGTATCCGGCTCACAACATGGTCAGCATGACGCACATGACGGCGCGGGCATTTGAACGTCGGGCGGGAGGCAACGCCGTATGTATCGGGAAGATTCTGTGGAGAGTAAGCCGGGACGGCCTTGCAAGTATTGTTATCCCCGCGTGCCGGTATACGGGAAAACTGCGGGAGGCGGGAAACGCTTTTTTGTGTCGTTGTCTTTGTGCTTCTGGCCTGCGGACTTCCTTTGACCGAGCCTCCGCCGGAGGCTTCCTCGTCCGTCGCCCGCAAGCATCCATAGAGCATTTTGCTTTTAACTTTTTACATAGCCACAGGATTTAAACCATCCTTCAGCGTCTTTTTGTGTGATACAACTTAATGCTTTTCCAATGGACTTGTACAGTTCATCACATGTTTTTGCTTTCATACCCCGAAGTAATTGTTTCACTTTGCTCCACATCTTTTCAATGGGATTTAAATCCGGGCTGTATTCTGGAAGGAAAATATACTTGCAGCCTTTTTCCCTTATCAAGTTTTGGGCGGTTTTTGATTTATGGACATTCAAATTATCCATTATAACAACATCGTTAGCTTTAAGCGTTGGAAGAAGAAATTTTTCAATATAAGCATTGTACATTTTTCCATCCAGTGCCCCATCAAAAACAACACTGCAAGTCTCTCCCGTTACCCGGATTGCTGAAAGTATGCTTATCCTTTCCCAACGTCC
>NZ_JAAKEH010000080.1:0-5710 GCF_011039095.1 Desulfovibrio sp. ZJ200
CAATTGCCTGGCTGTTGCTTTTCCATCAAGATACGCATGAACAGCCTTGGTTCGGATTTCTTCAGATGCAAATTTCATCTCTGCAATCTAAACGATTTTTAAATAAAATAAAAGTCAAATTGCTCTAAAATGCTCTTTAATTTCCTGAAGCGTCATATCAACATTTTTATCAAGAAGGGCTTGCAATTCCCGAATCTCCTCGCATGAGAAACAACTTGGGCGATGGCCATTGGGTTTGGCTGATAATCGTTGGTTTTCACGGTAAGCTCTGACCCAATTGCAGATGCTAGCCGGGGTATAACCTAAAATATCTGCCAATTGCCTGGCTGTTGCTTTTCCATCAAGATACGCATGAACAGCCTTGGTTCGGATTTCTTCAGATGCAAATTTCATCTCTGCAATCTAAACGATTTTTAAATAAAATAAAAGTCAAATTGCTCTAGAGCGGTTTGCTGTTGAAAACGGCAACCGCTCTGGCGGTCGCGGGAGCGGACGCCCGCGCCGGCGGTAGCCGTTAGCAAGCTTTGCTTGCTTGCGCCAGCCGTTGGCGAGTCTGCGAGCCTTACGGATGGCGACAGCGGTTTCGTTGAATGTTTTTTGTGGTAACTCATTGCTGTCTCCATCCGTAGCTTCCTTCGTCGCAACGGCTGAAGCAATGAGCCTGAAAAGCGTGGTTTTCAGGCTCATTCGACGCGGGCGACAGCTAACGCTGTCGCCGAGCGGTTTAGCTGATTTCAGTGGCAAAACGCTCTAGAGCATTTTCTCTTTGAAAATGCTCTGCTGACGCGAAAGCGGCAGCCGCCGCAACGCGGCGTACATTCAGGCGAAAACCGCGTTTTTCGCCTGAATGCCACCTTTGACTTTCATAAAAAGTCAAAGGTAATCTGCTCTAGGATCGTCCGTAATGATCCTCAAAGCGGACAATATCATCCTCTCCCAAATAGGCGCCGCTCTGCACCTCAATGATTTCCAGCGGAGATGGGCCCGGATTGGCCAGGCGATGCCTGACGCCAAGAGGAATATATGTGGACTGATCCGCATGCAGCACCACCGAGGCTTCGCCCACGGTGATCTCGCCCATGCCGCTGACCACGACCCAATGCTCCGCGCGGTGATGATGCAGTTGCAGCGAAAGCGAGGCCCCGGGGTTGACCATAATCCGCTTCACCTGGAAACGCTCGCCCAGGGCAAGCGTTTCATACCATCCCCAGGGACGGAACACGCGAAGATGCGTATCCTTTTCAGGGCGTTTGTCTGCCGCAAGCCGCGCCACAAGTTTCCTGACGTCCTGGCAACGGCCCTTGTCGGCGACCAGTACCGCGTCGCCGGTCTCCACGATGATCAAATCCCTGATTCCCAGCGCGGCAATCAGACGCCCGCTGGAGTGCAGGTAGCTGCCCGAAACTTCCTCGGCAAGAATGTCGCCGATGCAGGCATTGCCTGCATCGTCTTTCGGGGCAGCCTCATAGACCGAAGACCAGGAGCCCAGATCGCTCCAGCCGGCATCCAGCGGCACCATAGCCGCCAGCGGAGTTTTTTCCATGACGGCATAATCAATGGAATCCGCCGGGCAGGCGGCAAAAGACGCGGCCTCAAGCCGCGTGAAATCCATATCGGCACGGCGCTGTGCCCAAGCGGCGCGAACCGCTTCATGCATTGCAGGCGCATACCTTGCCAGTTCGCTCAAATACTGCGAGGCGCGGAACAGAAACATGCCGCTGTTCCAGTAGTAACCGCCGTCTGCCAGCATGGTCCGGGCATCGGCAGGGCAGGGTTTTTCCACAAAACGCCGGACTTTGAAACCCTGAGCCAGGGCTTCGCCCCGCCGCAGCCAGCCGTAGCCCGTCTCCGGCCCTGCCGGGCGCACGCCAAAAGTCACTAAATGTCCCTGTTCCGCGCAAACGGCGGCTTCGGCCACGGCGCGGGCGAAGTCCTTCATATTTTGCAAGGCATGATCCGAAGGCAGAACAAGTAAAAGGGGATCTTGCCTCTCGCTGTCCGCGCAATCCCGACCGGGGCCGACCTGCCCGGCAAGAGCGGCAAAGGCCGCCGCGGCTATGGCCGGGGCCGTATTGCGCCCTTCGGGCTCAAGAATGATCGTACCGGGCAGGTCTAAGCCCTGTGCCAAAGAGAAGGCCTGCAATTGCGCGGCAGCCAGGAAGCGCTGTTCCTCATTGCAAATGATCAGAGGCGGCAGCATGTCTTGCAGAGCCATGACCCGGCGCAAGGTGTCCCGGAACAGGGTATGGCCGCCCAAGTCCATGAACTGCTTGGGATACAACCTGCGCGAAAGCGGCCACAGCCGCGTGCCTGTGCCGCCGCAAAGGATGACGGGGCGTATGTTCATTGCCTGTTGCTTCCTTGTGAGGCTGAAATAAGGAATATGCCGCATCCGGCCGGGCCGGCAGGAATTTACTCTGCTTTCCGTTTTTCGACAAGCAGTACTGCCGTTCACAGCGCTTTGCCCGACATTGCGATATCTCCGGCCTTGCCGCGCTGTCGGCGTGCCGCCTTGTTGCACGGCCGTTCACTTTCGCTCTTCCCGGCGGGGAATGGCCGGCGGCTCCAATGCGTCCAGTTCTTGCAGGGCTCGTCCCAAGCGCCTGGGCCGCCCGTCGCGCCCCCGCACAACCGGGCCGCAGGACTGCGGCGAGAGCACCGCGGGAATCTGTTCCGGCGCCGGCCGCAGCACTTGCGCGGCGCTGTGCAGATAAGGCAAAGGATCTATTGCCTCGCCCTGCCTGTTTTGCAGGCCAAAGTGCAAGTGGGCCCCTGTGGTTCTGCCTGTGCAGCCCACCAGACCCACGGCAGCCCCGGTTTCCACGCGTTGTCCCTTTTTCACCAGAGTCTTTCCCAGATGCGCGTAGCGGGCCGTCATGCCGTCATCCTGCCTGACTTCAACCACAATGCCGGAAAGGCCATGCGGCCCTGCATGGCTGACCACCCCGCCCTTGAAGGCAACCACCGGCCACCCCAGCCGGGCACGAATATCCAGACCGGAATGCTTACGAACGACCATGCCGCGGCGGCTCAGCCCGCCGGGCAGGCGACGGGGACCAAAAGGCGAGGTAATCATTTCCGCCAAAGGCGGCAGCCCGCCGAGAGGCACAGTTTGCGGCAGCATGGCCTGAGGCTGCGCCCTGGCCTGTTCAAATCCGATGCCGGCCCGCGCCGCTTTTGCCGCCTGCCCTGCGGAGCCAGTCATAATCATTGTCAGCAGCAAGCTGTGCACTATAAACCACATGCAAGATCTCCCGACGCGCTCGGGCAGGCAACGATGTCCTGTTCTTTAGCATTTCTGTAAAATTCGACAGTGCCGCACATTGGGATTACATCTGTAGACATCGTTCAGAGTATAAATGCACTCTTGCCGCCCACAAGGGCGCTTTTTTGTGCCGCAGCAAGTGTATAACGTATTTTTGCAATGCTGCCCATCTTCTGGACAGTCTCATTTAAATACTTATATACATTTGCAAGTTGCCTGCCTGCGTTGCAGCCGCGCTGTTTGGCTCCTGCAAACGGCACTGCTTTCTGTTGCCTGGCGCAACGCCTCTTTTTTTGCGCCCGGACACCGGCATAGCGGCTGCCCGGTTTGAGATGAATGTGATATTTGCGCCCCGGCAGGGCTGCGCCGGGGTGAAGCATAAGGAGCAATAGCTTGAAATTCCGAACTATGAAAAACGATGTCGTCGGCCACGCCGCCATTGACGGCGCGGGCGTGCATCTGGTCCGCGTACTCGGCTCCCCCACGGTGAGGAGTTTTGATCCCTTTCTCATGCTGGATGCTTTTGATTCCCGCAATCCTGCCGACTATATCAAGGGTTTTCCCACGCACCCGCATCGGGGCATAGAAACATTCACCTATCTGGTCAAGGGCGAGATTGAGCACCAGGACAGTCTGGGCAATTCCGGCAAGATTCTTGACGGCTGCTGCCAATGGATGACCGCAGGCAGCGGCATTTTGCACCAGGAAATGCCCCAGGCCGGCGACAGGCTTCTGGGCTTGCAACTTTGGATCAACCTGCCGCGCAAGGACAAGATGGTTGAACCCAAGTACCGCGACATTCATGCGGACACGGTGCCCAGGGTGGACGAGGGCGCAGCCGCTGTTGCCGTGGTGGCCGGAAGCTACAAAAATGTGGAAGGCGCCGCCAAAGGCGACTACGTGGATGTGCGTTTTCTTGACGTGACCCTCAAACCGGGCCGGACCTGGACCGTGGAAACTCCCCCCGGCCATACGGTCTTCGTGTATCTTCTCCAAGGCAGTTGCGCGCTCACCGCAAATAACGCCATACTTTCGGCCAGGCACGCCTACCTCTTTACCGCGGGCGACGCCATGGCCCTGACCGGCGGGCCTGAAGGCACGCGCTTTGTGCTGGTTTCCGGCGGGCCCCTGTATGAGCCGGTGGCCTGGGGAGGCCCCATTGTCATGAATTCGAAAGAAGAGCTGCGCAAAGCCTTTTTTGAGCTTGAGGAAGGCACATTCATCAAGCATGCGAAAAAATCCGGCGCGCCGCAGCAGATGCCTGATACCCAATAAGCCATACCGTTACAGTGTACTCGCCGGCGCGAGCGTCAGCCGTTGGCGGCGGTGCCGCCTTGCGGATGACGACAGCAGAGACAGGCGCAGGCGAAATTTAGGGTCAGCCCTCATTAGAGCATTTTTGATTGAAGTTACTCAATCAGTTTCAAGAAGTCCAAAGATGTCTGATTAGCATGTAATTTAAATATGTTAACTGGGCATCTTTGCCTTATCCCATCCACCAAAATCCACCTGCATCCACAAAAACCGTTGGTAGACACGTTGGTAGTCTTTTGGTAGGTCTGGGCTGTCAATGACGGCGTTTCCCAGGGGCGGGCAGTGCTGCCCCCGACCTTGGGAAACTGAGCGGGGTTCCCCTCTCAGCTACCGGCATATTTCTTGTACTACCTTGTATCAAAAGGTTTTTTCAGAAATATGTTGGTAGCAGTCAGTCCAACCGTACCAAGAAACACCACTCTGGAGGTGGCCGGATGAAACTGACCGACACATTCATACGGCATGTCATAGCCAACGGCAAGATTCAGAAGCACTCGGACGGCGGGGGGCTGTTTCTCTACGTCACGCCCACGGGTAAAAAGTCATGGCGGCTGGCGTACCGCTTCGCGGGCAAGCAGAAGCTCATTTCCCTTGGCCCGTATCCGTCCGTGGGCCTGCGCGAAGCGCGGGACAAACGGGAAGACGCCAAAAAGCTGCTACGGGAACATATCGATCCCGGCGAGGCCCGACGCCAGGCCAGAGAAGCGGCGGCGGAAGCGGCCCGCAATTCTTTTGAAGACGTGGCGCGCGAATGGTGCGCCAAATACTCGCCAAAGTGGGTTCCCTCATACCAAAAGGCGGTCATCCGCATCTTGGAGGAAAATCTCTTTCCCCACATTGGCAAACGTCCCGTCAACGCTATTACACCAAGGGAACTGCTGGCCGTTCTCCGGCGAGTGGAAGAACGGGGCGCGTTGACCATAGCCCACAAGGCGCTGCGTGATGCCGGACGGATTTTCCGTTACGCCGTTGTCACCGGCAGGGCGGAACACGACATTGCCGCTGATTTGCGCGGCTCACTCGCGCCCACAGCCAACGGTCACCATGCGGCCATCACCGAACCCGTTGCCGTGGGCGAACTGTTGCGCAAAATCTACGCCTATGAGGGGAACTTTTTCATCTCTCGCGCCC
>NZ_JAAKEH010000081.1:0-5677 GCF_011039095.1 Desulfovibrio sp. ZJ200
AACTGAATATCCTTCCAACTCCACGGCTCACCGTATCGGCGTTGTTCGTGTCCGCACTCTCGGCAGAGAAAAAGCCGGGGGGTCTCGCTGTTTGACCTGAAAATCCTGTCCATCTTGCGCCCGCACTCCGGGCAGAAAGGCGCGTTGTGAGACATGATGCAGCTTCCTCCGCTCGTTAGACGGTTACAGACTGGCCGGAATTGGGCAGGCTCATGCCTGGATCGTCATGGTTTGCGGGCGTGGCATGTGCTACCGGTTGCTCTTGAGGGGCAACAGTCTTGGCCTTGAGGATGATGAACTCAGCCGTGCGTTTGGAAATATGGGCGCGGCCAGATCGGAGGGCGCAATAATGCTCATACGAGATATTCAGGTTGCGGGCTGCCTCACGGTGGGTGCGGTAGCGGCCTTTGAGGATTTCGCAGGCTTCGGCAAAGGTCATGGCAAAACCTCCTTGGTCCAAGTATATAAGAAATTCTTATAGCATTCAATATGTTCTTCTTGCTTTCGAGTCTAGAGAATTTCTTATAGGTGAAATACATGAATACTGAACACTTCGAGCGCAGCTACGTTGAGTATGCCTTGGAGCTCGCCCGGAAAAACGGAATGAACCAGTCCGAGTTTGCAAAGGCAATTTGGCCTTTAAAATCAGACGCATCAGCGGTTACGACCATTATTGCCCTGAAAGGCAAAAATAGCCGGGGGAAGCCGCAAAATCTCAGGATTTCCGACGCCATCCGCATGGCAGAAATCTTGGGCCGGGAATTCCCATCACTGTGCTTTGAGGTCTGGGAGAAATCCAAATTGACGGCCAAGGCAGCCGAGTACATGGAGGCTGAAGCAATATTTCAGACCCAATACGAATCGCCGCAGGGGCAAAAAGCAGATAGGGCGCAAGACATTGAAAGTACGCGGAACTAAAATTTTACAATAACGTAAAACTATATAATCTATCATTGTGGAGTAATATATAAACAATGGCAAAAGGATACGTTTATATTATTAGTAACAAGACAATGCCGGGGCCTCTTTAAAATTGGTTATACCCTTAAAGATCCAGCATTACGTGCCCAAGAATTAGACTCTACTGGCGTTCCCCATCCGTATCTTGTCGAATTTGAAATCCTTGTGGACGAGCCTTTTATCCTCGAACAAAATGTACACAGATATTTGAAAGAATATAACGAAAATAAAGAATGGTTTAGATGTAATTTTGATGAATGTGTTATTTCGATTCATAAATGCTATAGAGGTAAGATTTATTATGAAAAAACTAAAAAAAAGGAACGTGAGCTAGAATATAACCGTAGGATAGCTGAAGAACAGAAAGCACAAGCAGAAAGAGAACAGGCAAGAAGTGAGCAACAAGCCCGGGAAGCGCGAAAACAAATAGAGGAAAAATATAAAGCAACACTTGATAAAGAGCTTAACGCATATATTCAGAAACAGAAAAGAAACTGGTCTTTTATACTTACATCAGCTGTAGTTGCGCTTGCTCTATATATGTCTAATATACTTGAGGATGTAGAAGCTTTTTTATTAGTTTTTATTCCTGGCATGATAATGGTCGTTTCAATGCCCTTCCTTATATCCAATGAGGAATGGAAAAAAGATTTTTTAAAGAAAAGGGAGAGGGGAAATAAACTTTAATAGTTCATCGGAACAATGGATAATACATGGGAAAATGATAAATCTGCCCACCTAATTCTTGCTAGTAAAGGAAGCAAAATTTCTGCCGTTGAAAAAGGCTAAAAAATAAAGTGAATTAGACAAATGGATGCCTATAGATACGAAAGACTATTCGTCCAAATAATTTCCGAGATAGCCGCCCAGAAGCAGATCAATGATGCCCAACTGGCGCGTATGGCGTGGCCGCACCAACGGTCAGCCGCAACGGCATGGCGAAAAATGAGAAATGACAGCGAGAACCCAAAGCGTCTAAATATTGAGGAAGCCGTCTTACTTACCCAAGCCTTGGGTATCTCCATGTCCGATGTGTGCGGCATGGTTCAGGGACGTCTCATGAAAATAGATGTTCCTGCAGAACTCCCCCCCTCAGGAAAGGGAGAGTCGCCCAATCGTCACTCGGAAAGACAAAGCATTCCTAATCATTCCATACTCCAAAATTAGGCAATAGCATGAGGCTAATATTATCCATACTCCTTTTTATACTTTTTCTTCCTACAGTTTCGTTCTCATTGGAAAGGGGAGCGGAAAATATTGGCTACGACATCTCACTCACAATGCCCAGAGGTTGGACACCTTTATCAAAGCAATTATTGACGCAGGCTTACAATAGAACAGAAGCCATAACAGGTGTAAACCAAGGTAATAATAAGGTATTGTACGGAAGTAGTTGTTATCTGGAGGATGGTTCGGCTGTCGCTAATTTTCGAGTAACTATAGAAAAAAGAAACCCAAAAGAAACAGAAGACTATCTACAGAATATAATATTTGCAGACGACGATTTTTCTGTATTTAGATTGAGTTCTGTAGCAATTGCAAAAGAAATGAATTCCAAACATAATATAGGTATAGATATAATTAGTATCCATATCGAAAAGAAGTATATTGATAATATAATCGGCCTATTAACATCATTTAACAGACATGAAGAAAATATGATTGAATGCATAACATCAATTATCATACCAGTATATGATGGTTTTATAAAGATTAGCTATAGCTATGTTGAACGATATAAAAATTTATTTGTACCGATTATAAATAAAATTCTTTCTTCAATAAGAATTAAAAATTTTTACTTATATGATAAAGAGAATAGTAAGAGGCATGACTATCGGCCACTTCTTCTAAAATGATATACAATATAAAAATAGAAAAATTCATGACTAATCGATTACAATAGCAAATGATGCGACAGTCCATGAAAAAATCCGCGAGTTTGATTCCAATATTATACTTTTTATCCCTGAAAATGATGTGGGAACGCGCTCCCAAGAGAAGCCTATACATCAGAGGTTTCTTGGTTCCAACGACACCCTGCTTCGTATAAACAAACTACATGGATAGCATTATGTTCAAACGCTGTTTTGTGGCCGTGGCCTGCGAAAAGGGCGTAAGGCAGTATGGGAGTGTTATGGCTTTTGCAAAGGCCATATGGCCCGCGAAAGACGAAAAAAGCGCAGCCCAAACTCTCTATTCTATTCAGGGGAAGTCAAATAAAACTGGAAAGCCCCAAAGACTGAAACTAGATGAAGCTGTCAGGATAGTTGAGTTATTAGATGGGTATCAAAATAAGTTTCCTTCATTCTGCTTTGAAGTAAGTGAACTTTTGAGGACTGGCGCTTTTGAAACGGAGCAGATTTTTCATACCCAATATGGAACTCCACCGGCACAAAAGACAGAAAAGAGCCAAATCATTGAAAGTACGCGGCACTAAAATTATCCAGTAGCTATCTACCTATGGAGGATGGATATGCTTAGGCTTCCACTCCACTATATATTTATATTATGTATATTCTTTGTGCCTAAATTTGTGGAAGCAAATAGCTATAAAACACAAAAATTAAAGTATGATATTAACGTTGATATTCCTATAGGATGGGAGCTCATCCCGCAAAATGTGCTCCGACAATTAGGCAATATGACAGAAGCTCTGACTGGGCGCGACCAATCCAATAATGAAATCATACTAGCTGCAAACTGCTATACATTAAATGAAAAGCCTTCAGCGACAGTCCGAATTAGTGTAAGAAAAAAGCGTCTTCAGTTACCCAAGATGAATTAGCTACTTTTTCAGATATAGATTTTAAATATATACTATATGAAGCAATTAATAACGCAATTAATCTTGATAAAAAATTAGGAACAAAAACAGATATAGAAACATTGAAAGTGTTTACTGCAAATGTCGATGGTCAACTAGCATTTGTAACTGCAAAAAATGTTCTTTCACCTGGAAAATATCAAGCGCATATATTTTACCTTATACTCATGCACGATTACCGAGTTAAAATATATGCTACATTTAATTGGGATGAAGAAGATTTATTTAAGCCAATCATGGATAGAATTATATCGTCCATAAAAATTGGAACAAATCATAACCAAGTCAAAGAAATCGAAGATAATATAAAAGCAATACGAAAATAAATGACAGAATACAGGCGTATCCTTGCCGAGTTGAGAGTTTGAATGAAGAACTGCGCAATCACTGAGCGCGATAGGAGGGTTTTATTATGCCTAGCGAAGAGACTGCAATATTTTATGGTGAAAGTGGCGATGGGTATCAGTTTAATATCTATAAGTCTGATACAAACTTTAAAAATATAAGCGCTGTCTATATTTTTCTGTAAGGCCACAATTGATAATGATTTAAACTTAATACTTGCTCCCTTATATATTGGTGAAACTGATGAACTGGGAGATAGAATTGCAAACCATGAAAAATTGGAATGCGTTATTTTTGAAGGCTGTACTCATATCTGTATAAAAGCAGTCTCAGGGAGGAATACACGTTTGGAAGTGGAGAAGGATTTGAGACATAATTACTCTACTCCGTGCAACGATCAGTAGGTTTTTTTGATAAGGCTTCACCAGAGCCTTTGGTTTGAGGGTTTTCCAAGCGGTTAATGCCGCAAAAACGGCATCAAGAAATTTTTCTTCATCAGCGGTTATGGGAATAATTTTCCATGAGCCGTCTTTCTCTTTTTCCCAGTCCATACGCACCTCCTTATGTGGGCTTAGTGGACATTTTAATTCAATATTATCAGTCGCTGCTAACCCACTGAAAATAATTGGTATGCGGTAACGAAAGCCCATAGTTTCGGCCACCCCAATTTCTTCCTAAAACGCCTGCGGACCGATCACCTGGCGAGCTTGTTTTTGACCGCCTGATCCTCCCTTTCCAGCACGATGCAGCCCGGCTCGGAATGTTCATCGTCCACGAGCCGCACCTCTACCCTCTCGCCAGTCTTTACGATTTCCCGTCTAACCATCTTCTTCTCCGATCATGATCAAATTCAGGTCGGAATTTAGTACCATTTAATATAAGAAAATCTCAACTTTTTTCTTGTCTGCGATAAGAAAATCTTATATTCTGACCTTGCCAACCGGGAAAAGGCGGCGAACAAGGCCCACGGGCCAGAGTAGCCACAAGCCTGAGTCCGGAAGGCGACCGCCCGGAGCAGGATTCCAGAGGCCCGAACGACACACGGCCCATGCGGCACGGTGGATCAGTAGGACACCGCGAGAGAAGCTCGGAACGGCGGATGGAGAAAAGGAAGCTAGAGCATTTTGCTTTTAACTTTTTACATAGCCACAGGATTTAAACCATCCTTCAGCGTCTTTTTGTGTGATACAACTTAATGCTTTTCCAATGGATTTGTACAGTTCATCACATGTTTTTGCTTTCATACCCCGAAGTAATTGTTTCACTTTGCTCCACATCTTTTCAATGGGATTTAAATCCGGGCTGTATTCTGGAAGGAAAATATACTTGCAGCCTTTTTCCGTTATCAAGTTTTGGGCTGTTTTTGATTTATGGACATTCAAATTATCCATTATAACAACATCGTTAGCTTTAAGCGTTGGAAGAAGAAATTTTTCAATATAAGCATTGTACATTTTTCCATCCAGTGCCCCATCAAAAACAACACTGCAAGTCTCTCCCGTTACCCGGATTGCTGAAAGTATGCTTATCCTTTCCCAACGTCCG
>NZ_JAAKEH010000082.1:0-5613 GCF_011039095.1 Desulfovibrio sp. ZJ200
GTCAGCGTGACCTGGGCGCACCAGAGTCAGGCTGATTTTCTGAGCCTGCCGGACCAGGCTGCTTTGAAAAGCCCACAGCTCGCAGTTTCCAGACTGACGCTGACCACAGACCGCAAGGCCCGCACGGGCCAGAACTATCCGGCCATCCTGACGCGGGAAAGCGCTGCCCGGCATCTCTACCAGATTACCCAACAGGCGGGCGCCCGGCTGCGCCTGACATTTCAGAAGCCGGAAAAACGCAGCATCGACAAGGTGGAACTGTCGGCTCCCTGGCTCAAAGGGGAATGGACCTTGAACGCGGTTCCCGGCTCCCTGTTGCAGGAAAGCGCGCTCTGGCGCGTCTTGTCCGCAGTGCCGGGCCTGACGCTGGAGCGGATCAGCTTCAGGAATGAAGCCTGGGAGCTCCAGGGAAATATCTACGCCAGGGAAAAATGAGGGGGAGGGTCATGCAGCTCACGAAAAGAACAAAAATCATCTGGGGCATCCTGCTGTTTTTGCTCCTGGCGTTTGCCGGCCTGCTCTGGATGGAGCGAACGCCGACGCCATTGCCGCCAGTGCCCGGGGATGTGGCCGTCAGGAAAAAAGCCGCTCCCGCCACAGCGAAGAAAAAAGACAACACGGAGCAGGACGCAACCGCGCCCTCCAGGCCGGAAGCGCCCTCTGCCCCCGGCATGGCCGCTGTACCCATAACAGCCGGGAACCTGGGAAAGATCTCGAAACTCAGGAATACGCTGGAAGAGGAAACGCTGGAAGTCCAGATTGAGGAAAAACGGGCCAGAAAGAGAGAACTCACGCGCTCCGGCTCGCTTCCAGCGCCCACACTCTCCCTGCCCTCTCTGACGCCTCCGGCGTCTCCTTCGCCCGTTTCCCCGGCTGTGCCCCGGCCTGCCGGTACGGGCGGCCTGCGGGTGATTTCCGTACAGGGCGTGGGGGGGCAGCTCACGGCCACGGTGCGCACCGGCTCCGGCCAGGTGGTGGTGCGCAAGGGCTCGCGCCTGGGCGGCGGCGTGGTCACGGGCATTTCCCGGCAGGCCGTCACCATCCGTCGCGGCAATCAAAGCAGCGCACTGCCCTTTGAGTGAGGACGCCATGAACGCCAGAAACGCAAAACCTGCGCGCAATGCCGCCGGCACAGCCCCTGAAGCCCTGTTTTTCGATGACTTTGATCAAGTCTCGGAAAAGGTGCGCGGCAAGGTGGCCCTGATCGACGGCGTGTTGCACATTTCCGATGATCTCAAGGGCAATATGAATATGATCGCCCTGGTGGCCCGGCTGCGACGCCGGGGCATTCCCTCGCCGGTCTTTCACAAACCCAGTGAATTTGAGGAAAAGTACGCCAAATTCGCGGTACGTCGCGCGCGGGCAATCTGACACAAGCCCATGCGGCCTGGCGCGTGGCCTGTATCTGATCAGCGACTTTGTGGGCTCCTGGGGCGGCGAAATCAATCTGTCCACCAACGATGCCACCGGCAGCTTCAAAATCGAGCTCTCCGGCATTCCGCAGGATGAATGCACGCAACTGGCCAAGTTTCAGGCCGACGCCTGGCTCGCGGTGGGAGTGAATGGCAATGCTCTGGAAAGCGACAATACCATTACGGACAATCCATATGAAAATTCTGGCCGTACTCGCGCTTCTGCTTGGCGTCCTGGCCATCCTTTCGCCGGCTGCTAGCCACAGGGATGCCTCCGCGCCCGCTGCGCGAAGCGTGGCCCTGAATTACGCCATCTTCCGCAATGCGGCCTTTCTCTATGCGCAGACGCACAAGCCCAACGGGACTGTTTCCCAGGCCGTGCTGGAACTGCCGCCGGAATGGCATGCCCTGCGGGCCTGGAGCGCGCGGATGGAAGGCGCGTGCTGGGCTTCATGGATCAGTTTTTCAACAATCCCAACGCCAAGATCAACCGCGACGCCCTGCGTATGCGCGAAGACGCGGAAGACGCCAAGCTGGAAGTGCAATCCGGCTCCGTGGGCGCGGGCTATCTCTCGTCCGCCGTCGTCCTCATGGATGAAGATGTAAACGCGCTGCAGGATAATGCCCGCGAGCTGCGCCGGATGATCCAGACGCAGGGCTTCGGCTGCCGCATTGAATCCATCAACGCCCTGGAAGCCTGGCTGGGCAGTTTGCCCGGCAACGGCTATGCCAATATCCGGCGTCCCCTTCTGACCAGCTTGAACCTGGCGGATCTTCTGCCTTTACAATCTGTCTGGACGGGCAGCCCGGTCTGCCCGTGCCCTTTCTATCCGCCCGATTCCCCTCCGCTGGCCGTCTTTCTGACTGAGGGCTCCACGCCGTTCTGGTTCAACCTCCACGACGGCGATCTGGCCCATACGGCAATCTTCGGCCCCACGGGCTCAGGCAAATCCACGCTGCTGGCCACCATAGCCGCGCAGTTTCTGCGCTATGAGCATGGGCGGATTTTCGCATTTGACAAGGGCAACTCCCTTTTTCCGCTCTGCGACGGCACGGGCGGCGATCATTACGAGATTGCCACGGAAGACAGTCTTTGCTTCACGCCCCTCCAGCGCATTGATGCAAACGCCACGGAGCTGGCCTGGGCGGAGAACTGGATTGAAAGCCTGCTGGAGCTTCAGGGCATGACCGTGCTTCCCGCGCACCGTGAAGCCATCCACAACGCCATGACCGGACTGGCCACGCAGCCGGAGCACATGCGCACCCTGTCGCATTACATGGACGCCGTACAGGATATCTCCATCCGCCAGACATTGGCCTGCTACACGCAGCGCGGCACGATGGGCATGCTGCTGGACGCCAGGACGGACAATCTGGGCACGTCGCATTTCATTGTCTTTGAATATGAATGAGCTGCTTTCCAGCCCGGACGGTCAGCAAAAGGCGCTCATGGCCGGCAATCAGCTTGCCGCCCTGCAAATACAAGAGGCCCGCCAGCTCCGTGAACTCATTGCGACAAAGGTTCAATCGGATCTGGCGAGCCAGGAAAAGGCCGAGAAGGAAAGTCAGATGGGGCAGGAAAATGAAAGATATATGCTCAAGAAGAAATTGGGCACAAACTCACGCTCTGATCCGTTTTAATCTACGCCACAGAGCTTTTCTACGTCCTTATTCTTGAGGTTTGTATCGCGTGTTACGAGCTTATAATATTTTTTTTCTCCAATTGCATTTGTAATCATTATGATATCAGCGCTTTTTTTTTCGATATAAGAAGGGACATTAGAATGATCTACAAAGATCTCAATCTTATTATCAGTCATAGAATTAATTTTGTAATCAAATCCATAAAATTTATCATTGGTAATTTTTAAAAAGACGGATGGCGTTTTTTGGGACTGCCACCATCCGCAGATATCAAAAGCGAAAGAAGTTGAAGGAACAAAAATGAAAATAATGAGAATCAGTAAAATGGCTTTTTTCATTGGAACACTCCTTTTTGTTTTATATTATATTGATAGTACCATTGTTCTTGCTGCAATACAAGGAGATACGATCGTATCAGATATTGTCTCAAAATTTCATAGTGAATTGTCTAAGTATGAATCAGTCATGCTTAAATACGCCAAAATTATTTTTTACTGGTGCGCAGTTCTAGAAGTCGCCTTTCTTGGCGTAAAAATGGTTCTTGGCACTTCTGATGTGCGCGAGACAATCAAAAATTTTTGTTTTGTGCTGCTGGCTGCCGGCTTCTTTCTCGCTGTTATCAACAATTATCATACATGGACGTGGAATGTCATTAATGGACTAAAATCAATAGCTGGTGAAGCAACAACCATCACGGATGCTTCTGATGAACCGTTTACTGTTGGCCTTTCATTGGCAAAAGATATTTTTAAAAAGACAGACTATTTTGAGCCAGCAAAGTCCCTGGCTTATATCCTGGCAGGGATGGCAATTTTATTTTGCTTCACACTTATTACGTTACAAATGATTCTCATCAAATGCGAATGCATTGTAGCAATGTGTGCTTCATCCATTCTTCTTGGTCTTGGAGCCACCTCATTTCTTAGAGATTATGCCATCAATACATTGCGCTATGTCTTTGCTGTTGCTTTCAAGCTGATGGTTATGCAGCTTGTCATTGGAGTCGGCATTGATTTCATCAGGAAGCTGAAAGTTGCTGAGGATATGGATTGGGCTCAGATCGGCGTCACAATTTCCTTTTGCGTCATTTTCTACTGCCTTGTCAAAACCCTGCCGGACGTGGTGGCCGGGATCATCCAGGGCTCACACGTCAGCACGGGCAATGCTCTTACTTCCACAGTCGCGGCAATGGGTGCCGGCATGATGGGCGCGGGCATGGCCGCCAGCTCCGGCATGGCCAACATTGGCCGGGCCGCCCAGCTTGCCAAAGCGGAAGGTGCTCAGGGCGTGGGCGGCATGCTTAAGGGCACAGCCGGCAATCTCTGGAACGCCAGCCGTGAAGCCATGCACAACAGAGGCCAGCGCCAGGGCAGTGTCGCTTCATCGCTGCGGGAACGGATTGAGGCCGCACGCCTCAAGAAGGATTAACCCCATAAGCAAGAGAAATAAAAAACAGTTCTGATATGTTGACGATATAAAGGGAGCCTGCAATGAGCCTGTTCAAGAAGAAAGAAAAAACCGACGCCCCCGTGGTCGCGCCCAAGCCCTCTGAGGGGCATAACCCCTATCTCAACGCCCGTCAGGAATGGCTGGAGCGCTACGGTTCGTACATCAGCCGCGCGGCGCAATGGCGCATGACAGCATTCATTGCCTTGCTGCTCCTGGGCGGCTCCATCACGGCCAATGTCATTCAGGCGAACCAGGTCAAGGCCATCCCATACATCATCGAAGTGGACAAGCTGGGCAAGGCTGCCGTGGCGGCTCGCGCGGATCAGGCCAGCGCCGCGCCCTTGCGCCTGATCCAGGCTGAAATCGCGGCCTGCATCGCAGACTGGCGCACAGTCACAGCGGACATTGAGCTGCAAAAGCAGATGATCCAGCGTCTCAGCTATTTCGTGGCGGGCAGCGCCAAGGGCGTGCTCAAGGAATGGTTCACAACCAACAATCCGTATGAAATCGCCAAGTCCGGCAAGCTGGTCCATGTGGCGATCAAAAGCCTGCCTTTGCCGGTAAGCGCCAATTCCTACCGGGTGGAGTGGACGGAGACAACCCGCGCGCATACGGGCGTGGCTCTGGAAAGCCATACCTATGAGGCCACGGTCAGTGTCCAGATCAACCCGCCCACGTCTGAAGCCGTGCTGTTGCGCAATCCCGGCGGCGTGTACATCACCAGTCTTACGGCGAGCCGCGTATTCAAAACTGCCGCGCCTGCCGCTTCTTCGGCAAAGGCACAATAGGAGTTCCCCATGAAAAGGATTGTTGTTTCCCTGCTGCGGTCATTCCGGGCATCATGCTGACGGGCGTCAATTCGGATCTGCCCGGCAACATGATCGCCCAGGTTTCCCGGCACGTCTTTGACTCCGCCACCGGGCAAAACCTGCTCATTCCCCAGGGCACCAAAATTTACGGCGTCTATGACTCCCGTGCTGATGCTGGACGAACTTACCAGCCTGGGCAAGCTCCCCATTCTGGAGAAAGCCATTGCCTACATCGCCGGTTACGGCGGCAAACTGTACATCATCGTCCAGAACATAGAGCAGATTACCTTTGACTTTTG